>JAAFHI010000796.1 GCA_013298335.1 Actinomycetota bacterium | reverse complement strand
CTAGTCTTCCCGGTCAAGGTCTTTTCTTCGCCGGTCGTCCCCTCTCCTTGTCTCCTTGTCTCCTTGTCTCCTCACTCTTCCCGTTTCCGCGTTTCCGCGCGAAAGGCGGCCTCCTCGGCGGGCGTTCGAAAGACGCGAACCCCCGGACGACGGGTGACCTCGGCCAGCAGGCGGACCAGTTCGCGGTCGGACCGGCGGGCGGCGGCGCGTTCTTCACGGCGGCGCGCGAAGGCCGCGTTTCGCCGCGCCCAGGCTTCATGGATGGCGCGCCGGTGGCGGGTTTTCCCGGTGGCGATGTCGCCCGCCCAGAGCAGTCCGATCATCAGCCAGTGCATGGCCCACCAGCGCGCGTCGTGCAGATGTATCCAGTGCATGAGAATGCGATTCCGCGTCGCGACGACTTCAACCTCTTCACGGGCGAACCGCTTCCCGATGGTCGCGCTCATCTGGTGAAAGACGAGGCTCGCCGGCTCGTACCGCACGTCCCAGCCGCGCTTCCACGCGCGGTAGCACAACTCGACGTCTTCCCAGTAAAACGGCGCGAGCAGTTCCTCGAAACCGCCGAGCGCGACGAGTTTTTCACGGTCGAAGGCCGAATAACCGCCGCTCGCCGTCATGGTCGGCAGTTCGCCCCGCGCGGCCCGGTCGTATTCCGGCAGCACGTCGTAATTGGCGAAGACTTTCCAGAAACCGCGTACGACTTCGCCCAGCCGCCCCGCCCCGTCAATGGCCTCGCCGCCGAGCCGCAACGCACGGCACGACACGGCGAACACGTTCGGATCGGCGAAATGCGCGACCAGCGGCGCGAGCGCGTCGGGCGTGGTTTCGATGTCGTTGTTGAGCAGCCAGACGACCGGGAAACGGGCTTCGCGAAAACCCACGTTGCAGGTCGGCGCGAACCCCCGGTTGACTGGCTGCGGAAGCAGGCGGACAAACGGAAACGCGCGCGCGGCGAGCCATTCGGCGGTATCGTCGCCGCCGCCGTCGTCCACCAGAAGAATCTCGACCGGCGCATCGGTCGCGGCGACATAGCGGCGGCAGCTTTCAATCACCGAGGGCAGAAAACGTTCAAGCAGATGCCGTCCCTTGAAGGTCGGAATCACCACGCTGACGCCAGAGTTCTGAAAATCGGTCGGCACGAGAGACAAGGACGGGGAAAATCGGTAGAGTCGGGCTTTAACGCCATCACTGAGCATTGCAAAGGTTCGGCTATGTCACAAACCGAAGCGGAAATCAAAATTCCCGGCCCGGACGTCGCGTCCCTCACGGCCCGTCTGACCGACGCCGGATTCGCGCTGGAAGTCATTCATCCACGTCATTTCGAGGACAACCGGCTCTACGACACCGCCGACCGCGCGCTGTCCGGCAGGGCCCAGGCGCTGCGCCTGCGGGAAGTTGACGGCACGGCAACCATGACCTTCAAGGGCAAGCCGAAGGACGCCGCCGAAACCGCCGTGAAAGTCCGCGAGGAACTCGAACTGGTCGTCGAAAGCGCCGACACCATGGCGCTGATTTTTGAACGGCTGGGATTTGTGCCGGTGTTCCGCTATCAGAAATACCGGACCGTCCACGAAGTAAACCATCCCGAACTCGGCATTTCCCTGCTCGCGATGTTCGATGAAACCCCGCTCGGCTGCTTTCTGGAACTCGAAGGCGAGGAAGACGCGCTGGGCATCGCCATCCGTCACCTGAAACTTCAAAAGGAAGATTATCTGACGAGTTCCTACCCGCGCCTCCAGGCCGAACGCTGCCAGGCGGCGGGCAAACCGATGGAGGATATGGTCTTTTGAGAAGAGAGTCTTGGGAGTCTGGGGAGTCTGGGGGTCTTGAGAGTCTGGGGGTCTTGAGAGTCTTAGGGTACAACGCCCGCTCCTGGTTCGATGACTCCCGAGACGCCCGAGACTCTCAAGACTCCCAAGACCTGTCTTCGACGATTTTGACTTCGTGATGGAGGCAGTCGGCGAGCAGGTCGCGAAATGTACGCCCGAGGGTGGGGTGGCGTTCGTCGGGAATGAGTTCGCAGAGCGGTTCAAGGACGAACCGGCGCTCGTGCAGGCGGGGATGCGGCAGGATCAGCGCCACGTCCTCGTGAGTGTCATCGCAGATGATGTAGCGGCTGTTTTCAAGGCAGAGCAGGAGGTCGATGTCGAGCGTCCGCGCGCCTTTCGGCGTGTGCCGGATGCGCCCGAACTGCTCTTCCATCGCGAGGCAGTCGGCCAGAAAGCGATGCGGCGCAATCGGTTCCACGAAGGTGAGTTCGACCACCGTGTTGAGAAACCACGGCTGGTCGAGGTCTTCCATCGGCGCGGTTTCATACAGCAGGGCACTGCGCCAGTCGGTGGCGGTATCCGTCAGGCGATCCATCGCGTCGCGCAGCAGCGACCGGCGGTCACCGAGATTCGAACCGAGGCCCAGGTAAAAAGTTTGCATCGTTCAAGTCAGGCGGGGGCGGCAAGGTACTCAAAATTCGAAGTTACATCGGATTATTGATTTTTGATTGAAGATTTTCTGACCCCAGCGGATTTTGTGGGGGTGAAATTGGTGGACTGGCTTTGAAACCCGCATTGCGGGTGTCGGAATGTAGCCCCCGATGATGCGAGTCTTCGAGCGAATCGGGGGACACGGCGGCAAACATTCATTCAAATCATTGAAATGAACCGCTTTCCAACCCTATTTTTCCACCCCACAAAATCCGCTGGGGTCAGAAGATTTTCGATTCCGGGAAATTCGCCCCGAATGGCACCCGAACCTTCCTGAAATCAAAAATCTTC
>JAAFHI010000327.1 GCA_013298335.1 Actinomycetota bacterium | reverse complement strand
GCGGAAATCTTCTCGCCGGGCCGCATCGTCGGGTTTCCGATCAGCATCATCCTCGGCGGCAATCCGGTTCTCGAAACGGTCTGGCTGTTCGGCAACGGAATGGTCTGCATCAACAACGGCTATCAACTGATCATGTTCGCGATGAAGGATCAGGAAGACGTGCAGCGGATCGTCCGTGAAATCAAGGCGTTACTGCCCGAAGCCAGTTCGGACGACGACAACGCCAAAGCGGCGTAACACCCCAGCCACAAGAAATGGAACGGCAGCCCGCCCGTAAGGAAGGGCTGTCTTCTGCCACGCGCCAATCCGACATGGACATCACCCCGCCCGCCGCTTTCGTCAAGGACACCGGCACCGCCAAGGGTCGCGGGGTCTTTGCCGGGCGTGATTTCACGGCGGACGAAGTGGTGGAAGTCGCCCCGGTCATTCTTTTCGCCCGCAAAGACTTCGTCGGCGTCCCGAAACCGCTCAAACACGTCATTTTCAACTGGAACTGGCTGGTCGGACAGAAAGACGACCGGCAGGCCATCGCGCTGGGGTTCGGCAGTCTGTACAACCACGCCAACCCGGCCAATATGCGCTATGAAGCCGACGCAACGCTCCCCGCGATGCGTTTCGTGGCCGTTCGCGACATCGCGACAGGCGAGGAACTGACCATCAACTACAACGCCCACGGCGGCGGCCACACCTGGGACGACAACCAGTGGTTCGAACGGATGAAGATTCGGCTGGTGGTTGATTGAACCGCTTCATCCCGAAAAAAATCGGGCCATCCGTTCGGCAATTTCCTCGCCGTGGGTGAATGGAATCGAATGGTCGCCGCCCATTACGTGAAGCGTCACGGAAGAAATCCCCTGAACCGCGCTTTGAACAAAGGCGAGCGGCGCGACGTGATCGTCCCGGCCCTGAAAGATGAGCGTCGGGACGCCGTCCTTCAGGTTTTCGATGGTACGGCCTTTGAAAAGGACGTTTCGCATCGTTTTTGAATAGGACGGCCACGTATGGCGGAGGCCGTCCTGAACCACCTCGGGTGGAACATTGCGGACGAAATACGGCGCGATCGGAATCAGGTAGGGCCGGAAGCGACACATCAGCTTACAGGCGACGTGGGCGAGTTCGCTGTCCATCGCGAGCCACCGATGAAACCACGAACTTTTTGAAATGGTCGCCCGCGCCTGCGTTTCATTTTCGAAGCACGGCCAGGAAATCAAAACCCGTTTCGCTCCCGCGTGGGGAAGCCGCTCGGACAGCGCCAGCGCAAGAATGCAGCCCATCGAATATCCGACGACATGGATGGGCCGATCCCGGCGTTCCGAAAGCGTTTCTTCGAGTGCATCGAGGTGATCGTCCATCTCGTAAGCGATATCGGGCTTGGGTGATTGCCCGAAACCGAGGAGATCGACCAGTACGAGGCAGTATTCGCTCCCGAGCGCCTGAAAATGGCGGTCCCACGTCCGGTGCGACCCGGTAAACCCGGGAATGAAGAGGATCGTCTCGCCCTCGGGATTGCCGATGACCCGCGAAAAGAGTTTCATTTTCCCGGTCCCTGAAATGAAAAGGGCCGTGTCGGTCATGTCACCGGCACGGCCCTTTTCATTTATGTGATTCGTGCGTTACGCGGGCAGGAGGTTCTTTTCGCTCGCCCAGCGCTTGAATTCGGTTTCGAGTTCGTCGAAGGACTCGATTTCGAAGACCTGTTCCTGCATGTGGTGGATTTCGACCGGCGTTTTCGCCACGACGTCGATGTCGAAGGGTGTTTTCCGGACGGCGTCCGACAGGGCGTAGACGATTTCACCGACCGAGGAACTGATGCCCGCGCCGTAGATCTTCATCTGGCCGGGGTCGCGGTCGGCCCCGTGGTGGGCGGTCGGATTGATGAGACCGAATTCCACCGTGTACCAGTAAATCGCCCCCAGCCATTTCACGTCCTCTTCGCTGTGGGCGTTCATCCCGGCCAGTCCGAAAAGGTGGAAAAACGAGGCGAACCGCTCGTTGGTGAGCATCGGCAGGTGGCCGATGAGGTCGTGGAACATGTCCGGCGCGGGGGTGTATTCGAGTTCGCTCGGATGGCGGATGAAATCGGTGCAGGGAAAGAGTTTTTTCGCCAGCAGACTGAAAAATACCGGCTCCGGCACGTAACCGTTGACGCGGACCGACTGCCAGCCGGTGCGGGCGCGCATCTTTTCGCTCAGGTCGGCGAGGCGCGGCACGCGGTCGGGTTCGTAATTCAACACGCGGCGGCCTTCGATGTACTCTTGGCACACGCGACCTTCGAGCAGTTCGGACTGGCGGCTGAAGAGGGTTTTCCAGGTGTCGTGCTGTTCCTGGGCGTAAACCGGCGGCACGATGTCTTTCCCGATGGTGCCTTCCGGCGAGGGACTGGGCGAAATCGGAAGCGAGGGTAGCGCCTTGAACTCGACTTCGACCGAGAGTTTCTGGGCGACGGCGGACGGGCTCGGCATGGGAGGAATCTCCAAGTTGGATGAAACCGGGTTTCGATCGAAAAATAGGTGTGCCGTCAAGCAAACTACTTTTTGAAGTGGTCAAAACCAACAGCCAACTTCCTCAAGCACCCCCCACCAATCCCCAGTCTTCTTCGGCCAATTCATCGGGCAGCGTGACGAAAAACGCCGTTCCCTGCCCCGGTCCGGGCGATTCGACCCGAATCGTTCCGCCATGCGCCTCGATGTAGCTCTTCGTGATGGTCAGCCCGAGGCCGGTCCCACGCGCCGAAAACTCGTAACTTCCCGACGAATGCCGCGAGGTATCGGCGCTCGTGTAGAACATGTCGAAAATCCGCTCGATTTCATCCGCCGGAACGCCGATGCCCGTGTCGCGCACCGTGACCGACACCCCGGTGGCGGTTTTGGCCAGCACAACGTGGATCAGCCCCCCGTCGGGCGTGAATTTGACCGCGTTTTCGATGAGGTTGTAGAAGGCCAGTTCGAGCTTGCTCCGGTCGCCGTACGCATGGAGTTCGGGTACGGTGTCCCAGATAAGGTTCAGGCCGCGTTTTTCGATGAAGGGCATGGCCTTGTACATGACGTACCGAAAGACCCAGTTGAAATCGAACCGTTTCTTGTTCAGAACGGTTTTCCGCTCGTTGATTTTGGTGACTTCGAGGATGTCGTTCATCGTGTGCCCGAGCCGCTGGATCATCTTCCGGCACACATCCAGCGAAACCTGCTGGCCCAAGTTGAGTTCCCCGAGAAATCCTTCGAGCAGGGTTTCGTTGTGCCCCTGAAGAACGGTCAGCGGCGTCCGGATTTCGTGCGAGGCCACGATGAGGAAGTTGGTCTTCATCTGGTTGAGTTCGCGCAGCCGCCGGGTGACTTCCTGCTCCTTTTCAAACAGGTTCTGGATTTCGAGCCGGGATTCCTCAAGCTGAAAATTGATTTCACCGAGTTCGATGTTCTTTTCGAGCAGGACGGTGTTCTTTTCCTCGACCTCGCGATAGAGGGCGGCGTTGTGGATGGCGACCGCCGCCTGATTCGCCAGTGCCTCGATCAGCCCGCAGTCGGTTTCGGTAAAGGCGGCCCGCCCGCGCGGACGGCGGATTTCAAGCACGCCGACGACCGTTCCGGCGGCATCCAGAATCGGCACGTCCATCACGCCGCCCGCGTAGTACTCGGTCAGCGCGAGCGGGAAAACGGCATCCGGATTCGACAGCGGTTCATTGACGATGATCGGTCGGCGGGTCGCCGCCACCTTTCCGGCGATGCTCTCGCCGAGTTGATACCCGAAGGACGCTTCCTTCCATTCGCCATCCACCCACATCCGGTCGAAGAAAATGATTTCTCCGCGCTGAATGAGCCCGATGCCGCCCGGCTCGGCCTCAAGAATGAGAGCGCTTTCCTCGGCGATGCGTTCGAGTACCGTCGTCAGATCGCGCTGAAAGCTCATCAGCCGGACGCTGTCGAGCACCCGCCGGAGGTCGGCGATGCGCCGGTGCTGGCTTTCCCGGAGCGCCGCTTCGGTGCGCCGGAGTTCCGCCGCCTGAATGACCAGCGCGACGGCATCGGCGACCGACGCGGCAAACATCTCCTCTTCGGGCGTCCAGTGGCGGGGCTGGCCGACGTGTTCGTGGCAGACGACGCCGATCATCTTTCCTTCCAGATGGATCGGGGCATCGAGCATCGACACGATGCCGAGCGGTTTGAGGTAGCCGGTGTTGAATTCGGTCGTCCGGGGGTCTTCCTGGGCCTCATGGGCGGTGATGACCCGCTCCTCTTCGAGCGCCCGGAAATATCGGGGATACTTGTCGCGATACAGCTCGATGCTCTTGGTATGCACCCGGTTGATGGCGTCATACAGGTTCAGGCAGCGGATTTTGAAGCGGGTTTCGTCATAGAGCCACACGCCGACCCGTTCGATGTCGAGGGCCTGGGCGACCGATTCCGTCATCTGTTCGAGGACGAGCGGCAGTTCCCCGTCATTGCGGAGCACGCGCCCGGACAACTCCAGCAGAACCTTGCTGAACAACCGGAATCTTTGAGGTGAAAACAGCTCGGGCATGGAACTTGGTCTGTCCGGAAACTGCTCGACAAACGGAATGGGGACTGCATCGACAATCAGGGGGCCTCGCCGGGTTCTTCCCGGACAATCGCGCACCCGATGGCGGGAGCCGTTACGACCGAAATCGGTCGTCCGGCGAGAAGGTCGTCAAGAGCGGTTTTCAGGTCCGGGTGCGTGACGTCTTTGGGATGATACGTGTTGTCGTCGATGCGTCCACGATACCGGAGTACCCCCTGTCCATCAATCAGAAACGCCTCGGTCATGTGGGTTGCGCCCAAAAGGTCGGCAATCGCCTGCCGGCTGTCGCATCCGATCGGGAAATCGAACGGATGAACCGCCCGGTCCGCCAGTACCTGTTCGTGGGTTTCGTTGGCATTCGAGTTGAATCCGAGAAACGCGACGCCCTTGCCGCCGTAGGTCGCGGCCAACGCATTGAGCCGTTCGCGGTAGGACGCGACACATGGACACTTCAACCCCACCGTGACCAGCACGACCGGCTTCCCGGCAAAACCCGAGAGCCGCCGGACCCGGTTGTCGAGATCGACGAGAGCGAAATCCGGGACGGTTTCTCCGACCTTCACCCCGGTCACGGTCGAGGAAACCGAAGCGGCGTGTTCCGGGTGGTCGTTGGTGGC
>JAAFHI010000725.1 GCA_013298335.1 Actinomycetota bacterium | reverse complement strand
ATGAGCAGCGTTACCCGCGTCGCGGACGGCAGCGGGCCGCCGCCCGGCGCGGTCAGTTTGAACGCGACCGCGTAACCGGGCTGGGCCGAGTTCATCTTTAACGCTGCGTCCCGGTCGGCGGCGATGTCCGCCGGAGTCGCCAGCGACACAACGACCGGCGCGTCATTGGCCGTCGCCCGCACGAGTTTCACCACGGCGTCCGGATTCATCCGCTGATTGAACACGACGGCGACCACCGGCTTGCGGGAAAACGTCTGGCTGGCGACGGAAGTCCGCTCGACGGTCGGCGGCGGCGTGGCGAAAACCCACTTCACTTCCTTCCCAAGTTGGCCGCCGGTGGCCGAGCGCGTCCCGGCGGGGATGCGCGCCTCGTAGACCGTCGCCATCGGAAAGCGGCCATCGGGTTCGAATTGCAGCGTCCGGGTATTGAGCCAGCGCCAGCGTCCGGGTGGTTGCGGGGTGAGTTCGACCGGCGGATTCGTCACGACCGCCGCTTCCGCACTCCCGACCGGAATCATCGGCTGCGAAAAGGCGACGGTCAGATTCGGCGCGACCGGGACGCCGCCCTCCGGGGCATAGCGTAAAACGTCGAGCGCGCCGACCGTTTCGGCGGGACGCGGCGGCGCGGTTTCCTTCGGCGGCGTCAGCAGCGGCAGGACGTTTCCGGTTTTGGGGCGCGGCACGGTTTGAACCGGAAAACGGAACGGCGCTTCCGGCGCGGGCGGACGCTGCGCGGGCAGGCGGGCGAGCAGCGCGGCGGTTTCGGCGTCGGGAAGTTTCTCCGCCGGGGCCACCGGCACGCGCTCGGTCGCGGGCGCGGCTGATTTGACCTCGCTCAGACGAAAGTCGATGCCGGGCTTTTCGTCCGTATTTTCTTCAAAAGAAACGACATGTGGGCGCAACGCGGCATCGTCCGCGCGGACGAACGGCGCAAAAGGGGCACCACAGAGAACGGCGGCAAGCACGGCGCACACCGCGCGAAAGCGAAATGTTTTTTTCATGTACAGGAAACTTCAACCGACGGTATGGAACCCCGACCGTCAGGGAGGGACGGTCAAAGTTCATTGACACCATTCAAGGACGGATGTTCCGTGCCATGTGTTAATGGAGCGCGGGCATCCTGCCCGCATGTTTTTCTCTCCGTTTATTTCAAGCGCGATGGACCGCGCGCACCCTGCGCGCATGAGAATTAGAAAAGAAGAAAAAGACATGCGGGCAGGATGCCCGCGCTCCATCATTTCACGACGACGCGGTCGGTTGCGCCACGTCCGAAGGTTTCCGGGTGGTACATCTCTTCCGCTTTCGGTGGCGGCGCGATGAATTCGCCCGGCGTCGTCGCCCGCGCAACGTAGGTGAACGTGTAGGTCCCGTCGGAGAGCAGCGCCGTGAACGCCTCCGCGTGGTCGTTCCGCAGGTTCTGGTGATCGAACCACTGCCAGCGCCAGCGCCACGCCACGAAGAAATCCGCCGCCGAGCCGGTGTCGCCGTCATCCGCGTCGTCATCTTCCTCGCGGTCGGGCGGGAGATCGCCGATTCCCTTCAATTCGGGATTGAGCGGCTCGAAACCCGCCGGAAGCGGATCGTTGAGCGCGACGTGATAGCGCCGCGAGGTGGTCGTCATCGTCACGCGGATACGGACCCGCGCACCCGCGCGGATGCGCCACGTCCCGTCGGGATCGCGCGTCACGTCGGACGGGTTGTCCACCGCTTCATACCGCCGGTTGACGGCAAAACCCGCGTCGAACGGTTTCAAATCGAGGCTCGCCGGGGCGTACGTCAGGCCGACCCGGTAGTACATCCGGCCCGCGCCGACCTTCGCGAGCGTCAGCGGCTGCGCACCCGGCGCAAGTTCGCCCAGCGGAATCCGGATGTCCTTCCGGTCGGTCGTCCGTCCCTGAAACCGCTGCTCGCCCGCGAACCGGTCGCCGAGCCAGACCCGGGCGACGAAATCCGGCGTGGCCTTTTCGAAAGTCCGGAAATAGCGGTCAAGCGCGAGCAGGATGAACACGTTTTCCTGGGTGGATGACCACCGGCCCCGCGTCCGGTGGGCCAGCAGCCCCCGCACGATTTTCGGAATCAGGTCGTTGGTCGGATCGGTGGCGATGAGCGCTTCGAGAATCACGCCGTCGGTCCGGCGGTCGGACCCCATCATCACGAAGTCGCGGTCGCCGTAATCGGTGACGAAATGCGCCTCGCCCGCCGTTTCGGCGACCCGGTTGCCGAGATGCCGCAGCAGCCCGCCCCGGACTTCCGCCGCCGATTCTTCTTTCGCCAGCGCGCCGAGCAGCCAGCCGACGGCTTCGAGCGGCAGCGTTTCCGGAGTGGCCGCCAGCAACTTCGCTTTCGTCGCATCGCCGTCATCAAGCAAGGCCCGGACGTACAAGGCATAGGCGACGAGTGATTTCCGGGCGTCCTCGCCGTACCACTCGGGAATGTGCGTTTCGATGTTCCGGAGGTAATCCTTCACGGAATCCAGATTCTCTTCATTGACGGGGAATCCCTTCGCCTTCGCGCGGGTGAAGGCGTGCGCAACGTGAATCACCAGGAACGGGTAGTCCTGCTTTTCATCGACGCGCCACATGCCGACCTTCCCCTCGGAGTCAATCCGGGTTGAAAGCGCCTGAAGATCGGCCCGGACGCGCGCGTCGAGGTCCGCCGCCGGAGGCAGCCCCTCCGCGTTGAAGGCCGACAACACGTCGCGCATGGCCACAATCGTCAGAATGCGCGACGCCAACTGCTCGCTGCATTCGTAAGGGTAGGTCGTCAGATAGACCACCGCGTCGGTCAGCGCCTGCACCTGCGTCGAAGAGGTTGAAACGTCCAGCCGCCCAAAACCGGGTAGGGCATCTTTCGGTGTCCGGACAGGCTGAACCGTCGCGCCGACGTCGAGTTCGCCGTAGGTCGCGAACGCCTCGGTGGTCGCGGGTGTGTAGACCGGAAGTGTCACGAAAGCCGCGTCCGTGGCGGCCCCCCCTGCCGCCACCACCGCGAACCGCGCCTCGCCGGGCCGGTCGGTCATGG
>JAAFHI010000704.1 GCA_013298335.1 Actinomycetota bacterium | reverse complement strand
GAGGGCCACGGCCTGCCGGATGGTCAGCGGGTTGCGAGCATTCCGGGTTCCCGGCTGCCGCACGAAACCGGCCACATAGACCACGTCGGCCTTGGGAACGCTGACGATGTCTCCCGACTTCAGAAGCAGGTTGTTCGAGGAGTTTCCGGCGAGAATCTCGTCGATGTTGATGGACTGGACGTCGATATCCGGCTGATCAATCGTATCCACCGAGCCACCGGCGGGCGCCACCGTCCCATTGTTGGTCCCCTCGACCTTCGGGACATACCGGATGAGTTGCACAAACCGCCCGGAGTCTTCGACGAGACCGCCCGACAGCGCCACCACGTCGAGCACCCGCATGGCACGCTTCAGGGGCAGCCGACCGGGCGACCGAACCGAACCGACAATCGTAATCAACTGAGAGTTGAAGCCCGAAACGGTGACGTTCACTTCCGGTTGCTTGAAGTACTTCCGCAACTGCTGGCGAACGAGGTCGGTGGCTTCACCTTCCGTTAATCCGGCCAGTTTCTGCCGGCCAATGAACAGGATATCGACGTATCCGGATTCGCTGACCCGATACTTTCCGCTGATTTCGGCCTGTTTGTAGACCCGAACGTCGATTTCATCACCGCCGCCGATGACGTAGTCACCGTTTGTGACGGGGAAATTCTGCGTGTCCGCAACCGCCGTATTGGGCATTGCCACAGGCGGAGCGGGAGTCTGAGCGAGAGCGACGAGTGACAACAGGCCGCAAAGGGCGGCGGAACCGAGGGCCGAGAAGAACTTCACACGCATGGGGAAAAACCTGTACTTCGAAAAAGATTGATTCAAAAACCGACGCTCCGTACCGGAACGCCGCCGTTGAAAAAGTTCACTGAATACCGACGATGCGCGGAAATGTAGTTCAGTTGGAACGGGGCTTGCAACCGGGCGGGTCTTACCGGCTTTCGACGCAATGGCGATGCAGCGCCCGAACGGCGTCCCCAACCACCGATTCGGCGACCAGAAACAGCCGGGCGTTGGGCGACGGATGCGGATGAAGCGACCGGGCGTCGAATCCGGCCAGCGTTTCGGTCACGGTCCGGCAGACTTCGCTTCCCCCGTCCCCGAAATTGCCGACGAGGCAGATGACGGCCACGTGGCGGGTCAACTCGACTTGTCCGCTGCGTTCGAGACGGCGCAGCGCGAAGTCCAGCGAATCCCCTTCCTCGACCGTCACGGAAACACCCGCGCGCGAGGCGGCGATATGCTCGATCGGCACGCCGTTTTCCTCGAACACCTCCGCCGCCTCTCCCATCAGCCGCGACGTCGAAAGCGCCGTTTCGGGAGTAAAGCGCACCACCGAGACGCCCGTCCGGTGAGTGACGGCCCCGATTTCACCATTCGCCACGGCTGAATCACGGCTGACGATCGAATGGCCGTTGGCCGGGCTGAAGGTATTGCGAATACTGACCGGAATGCCGAGTTGTTCAACCGGTTCGATGGTTTTGGGATGGAGCACCTTCGCGCCGTACAGCGCGAGGTCGGTCGCTTCGGCATAGGAAATCCGCTCGATGCGGCGCACGTTGGCAACCAGTCGCGGATCAGCCGAATAGATGCCCGACACATCGGTCCAGATCTGGACTTCATGCGCGCCGAGCGCCGCGCCGACGAGCGTGCCGGAGTAATCCGAGCCGCCGCGTCCGAGCGTCGTCGTCGCCCCGTCGGTCGTGGCCCCGATAAAGCCGCCGAGCACCGGAACGACGCCGTCGGCGATGACCGGTTCCAGTTCGGATCGGGTGCGGTCGAAGGTCTCGCGCAGCAGCGGTGTCGCCCGCGTGAACGCCTCGTCGGTCACGATGCACCGTCGCGCGTCCACCGGACGGCCCGGCGTGCCCCGTTCGACCAGAAATTCGGCCAGCAAGCGCGACGACAGACGCTCGCCGAACGACACGATTTCATCCTGCAACGGCGCCAGGACGCCGCGATAGGCCCGGATCGTCCGCAGCAGATGCACGATTTCCTCACGCGCATCCGACAGGCTCCGCAGAAATTCGCCCTGCCGTGAGCCGGTCAGCAATGACTCCGCCGCTTCAACATGGCGGTCGAAATGCGGATCGAGCAGTTCCATCGGATTGGAATCGAGGGTCCGCCACGCGGCGGCGGTCGCCCTCAACAGCGCATCGGTCACGCCCGACATGGCCGAGACCACCACCACCGGACGCCTGCCGACCGAAGCGCCGACAATGTCCGCCACCTGCCGAAAGGCGGCGGCATCCTGAACCGACGTGCCCCCGAATTTCATCACCAGCGGGGATCGAAAGTTTTCGTTGCTCACGTTCACATTCCTCAATCGCCGGCCACGGCCCGCGCCGATGCCAGCGCCCGCCGGATGACCTGGACGACCCGTCCGGCCTCGGCCAGAAAACCGTCATGGCCATGATCGGTGTCAATTTCGTCGTGAAAAACCGTCGCGCCCGCCTGCCGCATCCGTTCGGCCAGCTCCCTCACATCCGACGGGGGAAACAGCCAGTCGGACGAGATACCGACCAGATAAGTTTGGGCCGTCATCCGGCGCAGCGCGTCGTGCTCGGATGCATAACCTTCCGCCGGATCGAACAGATCCATCGCCTTCGACAGCGCAAGGTAGCTGTTGGCGTCGAACCGCCGGACGAAAATATCTCCCTGATGGTCGAGATAACCCGCGACATCGAACCGTCCGTCGCGGGTCAGGCGCGGATCTTCGCCGGAACGGTTCGGATTTCGCGCAAAGCGTTCCGCGAACAGTTCCGCCGACTTGTAACTGCACATCGCGATGCCCCGCGCGAGGGCCAGCCCCGCGACGGGCTGCCGGTCCGGCGGATAGTCGCCGCCCGCCCACGCCGGATCGGTGGTAATGGCCTGCCGCTGAAGATGATTGAGCGCCAGCCCCATCGCCGAGAGCGGCGCGGCCCCGATGGACACGCAGGACCGCACGAACTCCGGGAAATCCACCGCCCATTGCAGCGCCTGCATACCCCCGATGGAGCCGCCGATCACCGCCGCCAGTCTCGAAATGCCGAGCGAAGCGATGAGCGCCTGCTGCGCCCGGACCACATCCCGAAACGAAACGACCGGGAATCCCCCGCCGTAGGGCTTCCC
>JAAFHI010000479.1 GCA_013298335.1 Actinomycetota bacterium | reverse complement strand
AGTCGTGACAAGAACCTTCACTCCTAAATTAACCAGAATTGCCAAGACCTCAAGCAACTTGGCTTGCGCCTCAGGATGAAGCCCCATCTCAGGCTCATCAATGATGAGAAGCTGGTTTTCAGTAGCCTGAAAGCGAAGAAAGAGAAGTAGCGGGACAAGTTGCTTAATTGAAGACGAGGCAAGTTGTAGGCCAATATCTATTTCTTCCTTGCCACCCTTTTGGGAGTCTCTCACGGAGAGCCTAAATTCTTTCCCTGTTAATCCAGATTTTCGAAGAATCAACCGACTGCCCGGATACAACTTTTCCTCAATCACATCGGCAAGTCTCCGAAACGGGAACTTCGTTTTTGCCTCCCCCAAAGCTTCAACTCTTTCCAAGAATTCGAGAAAGTCGGAAATTGGAATTGGAAGAGGGATCCTCTGAGAAGCTGGTTCAAAACCTGGCAAAGAGAGATTCCCTTGCCCCTGCGAAGGAAGTCCGAGAATTTTCCTTGCCCTTCCATACAACCCAAGACTAAAGACTTTAAAAGAAGTAATTAGAGTCATTCGCTCGACGGGCAAAATATGAGATGAAAAGAGTGCTGAATCTAAGAAAATAGCCAAGAAGTGCGCCGGATCGGGTAGAGGATCAGGCTCTTGACGATTTGGGTAAAGATCACATGTAATGAAACCTTCAGCACATTTAATTTTCATTTGGTACAGCCTATTGCCTGGCTTCCACTCCGCCGACTGTCCATCCAAACCGAACAAAGCTGTTTCTATATCCTCTTCCTTAATCTCAACTTTGAAATCGGTGCGAGAAAAATTCTCTGATTTTGTTTCAGAAAAAAAATCCGGCAGACTTTTTTTAAACGCCGTCTGGTTATCTTTTGAAAATGAATTAGCTACTTGAAGAAGCCATTGGTAAAGATTCTTGTTTAACTCAAACTGAAAGCCACCACTAGGAGTCTGGCTAAACGAGACATTCTCGGAAATCTTCGTTAAGTTAATATTCCGCGAGTTAAGAATCCCATAAATGGAATAGGCGACATAGGTCTTATTTGTATTGTTTTTTCCTATAATGACCGTCAGTGGACGCAAATCGAGCGTCGTTTTCTTGATTCTCCCCAAGTTGGAAAACGTAATCTTCATCGAGTTCGGTCCTGTTCGAAGCTGGCTTGCCGAATGGTCCTGGAGTCGGCAGGATTGAATGAATGTTGAGCCACCATACCACAGACTGCATCGTCATCGGGGGCGGGGTCATCGGCCTCGCGGTTGCGCGCGCGCTGCGCCGCGACGGCCTCCGCGTCACCCTTTTCGAACGCAATACCCAGCCGGGCGGCGAGGCCTCGTGGGCCGCCGCCGGGATGCTCGCCCCGCAGGCCGAAGCCGACGCGCCGGGTGTCCTCTTCTCGCTGTGTGCCGCCAGCCGCGCGCTGTATCCCGCGTTTGCCGACGAACTGCGCGCCGAAACCGGCATCGACATCGAACTTCGAACCGAAGGCACGCTCCTGCTCGCCTTCACCGATGAAGAAGTACAACATCTCGTCGAAAAACGGGCATGGCAGACCGGCGCGGGCCTGCGCGCGGAACCGCTCACACCTTTTGAAGCACGCGAACGCGAACCGCGTCTTTCGGAAACGATCCGCGGCGCGCTCCACCTGCCGGACGACTGGCAGGTGGACAACCGCCGCCTCACCCAGGCGCTCGTCGCGTCCACCTTCCGCGCGGGCGTCGACATTCACTGCGACGCGGGTGACATTCAACCAATCATCGAAAAAGGCCGCATCCGGGGCGTGACCGCGCTCGGCAAAACCTGGCACGCCCCGCTCGTCGTCAACGCGGCGGGAAGCTGGGCGGCGCGGATGTCGCCGGAACTGCTGCGCCTGCCGCCCGCGAGCGTCCGACCGATTCACGGACAAATGCTTTCACTGCACATGCAGCCGCCCGATCTTTTAAGACATGTCGTCCGGAGCGCGCGCGCCTACCTCGTCCCGCGCCGCGACGGACGCCTGATCGTCGGCGCAACCGTCGAGGACGTCGGCTTCACGAAGCAGGTCACGGCGGGCGGCGTGGCGCGCCTGCTCGCCGGAACGATTGAAGCCGTCCCGCTGCTCGCCGACATGCCGCTCGGCGAGACGTGGAACGGCCTGCGTCCGCTGGCGGAGGACGATCTGCCGATTCTCGGCGAAACCGATGTAACGGGATTGTTCTGCGCGACCGGACACTACCGGAACGGCATTCTCCTGACGCCGATTACGGCGACGCTCATGGCCGACCTCGTCGCCAACCGGACGCCGTCGCTCGACCCGCTGCCGTTTTCGCCGCTGCGGTTTTCAAAAGACATGAATCAGGCGCATTCGTAAAAGCTCAGGCTGGATTCGCCCTGTCTGACCTCGCGGAAGCGACGCAGCGCGCCGACCGTTTCGGGCATGGAATCCTTCGAGTTGTGTTCGACGATAAGCATGCCGTCTTCCTTCAACAGCGGCTGCTCGCCGAAGAGTTCCATGACCGGGCCGTACACTTCAGAGGCATACGGCGGGTCGAAAAACACCAGGTCGAACGCCTGTTCCTCGGCGACGAACTGCTTGACCGCGCTCACCACGTCGCGCTGCACGAGCGTGAAGCCGTCTTCGAGCTTGCAGTGATTGAGGTTTTCGACGAGGTTGCGGAGCGTCTTGCGCGACTGCTCGACGAAGGTCACGTGCCCCGCGCCGCGACTGATCGCCTCGATGCCGACCGCGCCCGAACCGGCGCACAGGTCGAGAAACGCGGCGTCCTCGATACTCGTCATCAGAATGTTGAACAGCGTCTCGCGCAGGCGGTCCGAGGTCGGGCGGACGGAAAAGCCGTCTTCGGTCCGAAGTCGGCGTCCCTTGAGTGTTCCGGCAATAATTCTCATGAAAGGATGAATGCTGAATGGTGCAGGATGAATGTTCGGAACATAGAAACGGGCGTGGAAAAACTCAAGCATCCCCGGATATTCTCCGCGCCCGAACTTTCCCGGTCCGCCGGTCGGGATTTTCACTGTCGGTCGTCTTTCACCAATGAACATCGTCCTCGTCGAACCCGAAATCCACGTCAACACCGGCAATATCGCCCGCACCTGCGTCTGTACCGGAGCCACGCTCCATCTCGTCCATCCGCTCGGATTCTCGATTGACGACCGTGCCATCAGACGCGCCGGGCTGGATTACTGGCACCTGCTCGACCTGCGCGAGTGGAAGAATTTCGCCCAATTGAAAGACGCCCACCCCGCCGGACGGTTTTTCTTCATTGAAACCACCGGCGCGCGCCATTACGCCGAGGTCGAATATCGCCCGGATGACTTCCTCGTCTTCGGACGCGAAACCAAAGGGCTGCCGAAGGAACTCCTCGACGAATGTCCCGACGCGGTCGTCCGGATTCCGATGGCGTCCGACATCCGCTCGCTCAATCTCTCGAACTGCGCCGCGCTCGTCCTCTACGAAGCCCTGCGTCAAACCGGCTTCCCCGGTCTTTCCTGATTTTGAACACAAAGGCACGAAGACACGGAGACACAAAGGAAATTTCCGGGAGTTGAGACTTTCCTTGTGCCTTTGTGTCTTCGTGCCTTTGTGTTCCCGCTTTTCTCCGGGGCAAGCCGACTTGCGCCCATCGCGCCCACCGGCGCACGATTCCCGGCGCTATGCCCAGTCATCCTCCCGAACTCCCCGCCCCAGCCGCTTTCATCACCGAATCCGGCGACAAACGTACCCCCGGCCCGCCCGCGTGGCTGCCGAAGGCGCTGCATGCCTTCGCGTTCCGCGAGTGGCGCATTCTGTGGATCGGCGCGTGTACGTCGAGCATCGGCGGCTGGATGCAGACCGTCGCGCAGGCGTGGCTGATCTACAACCTGACGAAAAGCCCGTTCTATCTTGGGCTCGACAGTTTTCTGGCGATGGCCCCGATGCTCGGCTTCTCGCTCATCGGCGGCGCCATCGCCGACCGGCTCGACCGGCGGAAGCTGCTGATTTTCTCGCAGTGCGTCCAACTCGTGACCGCGTTCATCCTCGCGGCGCTGCTGGCGACCGATACCGTCCGTGTCTGGCACATTCTGACGCTGTCGTTCGTGACCGGATCGGCGCAGGCCATCGGCGGACCGGCCTACATGGCGCT
>JAAFHI010000893.1 GCA_013298335.1 Actinomycetota bacterium | reverse complement strand
CGGTTCGCCTTCCGGAAGGGAACATCGTGGCGATTATGGCACGCCTGGCACCAGAATTTCAGTACCTCGTCTCGGTTGTCCGTCGTGTCGTGGTTGACGTGGGCTACGGTGCAAACGATCACAAACCAGTGATTGCCGTCGGCGTCAACGCCACCGCACTCGGTGTTTGAGGTATCCGCGAATTCGAGCGCTTCCGAGTAGGAGATTCGCAGTCCGGACGGCCAGGACTGCCCGTACCCGGCGAAATCACAGGGGCCGTTCCCGCGCATCCGGTAGAACGAGCCGTCCGGACGCCGGTATCCGACGGCGTGGTTTTCGACGCCGCAACCCTCGCACTTGTCTTTTGCTCTTGCCTGAATGCGGGTGCGGATCGCGGGCCAGTCGAGCGGGTATTTCGAGCGGTCAACGGGCATCGGTCACATCCTTTCCGGCTTCCGCCATTCGACGCCATCCGGCGACGGATAGGTGATGACAGCCCGCATTTCCTTCACTTTGCCGCCGAGGAAATGCTTCATCCAGAGATCGCCCGTCTCTTCGCCCTCGCCCTTCAAAACCAGCAGGACGGAAGGGAACGCTTTCGAGATCGTCGCAAGGTCGGCCTCGTGCTCGTACCACGAACAGGAACCGGAATAATCAACCCCGTTCTTGTGGAGCATGGTCTTGTTTTTCAGGACCTTCTCAACCTGCTCGCGGACAAGCGCACCAGTCCCCACGAGGGCGTCGGCATCGGTATCCGGAACCTCGACCGTCAGTTTATAGTAGGTTTCATAGCCCATAAAATCTCCTTTGGTAGGGAAGCTGACTCTTAATCAGCGGGTCGTGGTGGACGCGCCAGACTTAGGATCTGGCGGGCAAACGTGGGGGTCGTCTTCTTTCAGTGCTGCCTCGGCGTCTGGCTGAAGCGTCAACCCGTAGGCGATTTCCTCCGGCGTCAGCTCCCGGTCGGTAACGTACAGAGCCTCGTAAAGCCTCGCCTTGATTGCCCCGAAAGCGTAGGCACAGCCGCGCTGGTAATCGGTCCAATGCTCCTTGTCGTTCGCATCAAGCCCTTCTTTACACAGGGCGTGAATTCTGCGGACTCGCGCGATCTGGAGTTCGTCGTCGCGGACTTCCTGCTGCAACCAGCGCGCCGTCTCGGAAAGTTCGGCGACCCGGCTTTCGAGTTCGGAGATTCGAGCCTGTGCTGATTCCGGTGGCAACTGTTCAGTGAGCCAGGCCAGCCGATTGCGGAACGCTTCGAGCGATTGCGAGCGCAGGCGAACGGCTTTGTCGGCGCGCTTGGTCGCCTCGTCCCGCTCTCGCGCCAGCCGTTCAACGTCCTCCGCGAGCCGGTCGCGCGTTCCCTCGGTGGTCAGGAGAATGTCCCGCTGCTCATCCCGTTCGCGTTCGAGCGTGGCGATGTCGGCGGGCGTGCCGATCCGAATCCACTCCCCGCCATCGAAGCAATGGTGAGTCACGGGGTAATCGGTTCCGGGGAACACTACTGCCAGCGACCCGTCCGACTGCGCAATCACTTCCTTCGCCCATGTCTTTCCGTTCTTGAGGAAAAACCACCATCCGGTGCAGTTGGGTTTCATTTCGCGTTGGCCTCCATCTCGGCGAGGACGGTCCGCATCGCGGCGTAGTGACTGCCCTCAAGTTTGCCGGTTTTGAGCATGTTCGCCTCGGCCCGGCGGTTGACCTCGTCCACGAATCGCCGCACGGCAGCCAGTTCGATTTTCGGCAGGGCGTACTGGTGAAACCACTTCCGCGTTCGGAATTCATATCCCTGCCAGTCCGGGTCTTTTTTGGACTTTGCGATGTGGTCGAACGCATCCGATCGCCTATCGAACGTGCGCCCGATTGCCCACCAGCGGTTCCCCGGCGCGATGTATCGCCACTCGACAGCCCAGACGAAATCCTGATGGCCTTCACGTTTCGGCTTCAATTTGCTCATCGTCCTCATCCTTTCCAAATAATCACCAGCACCATCACCGCCAGTCCCAGCACGCACAGCGCGCCGGAAAGCAGCAGGAGGACAAACGGCCACGGACTGGGTTGGTGGTCGTTGCTCATCGGCTGCCCTCCAGCGTGGCGGCCACGTCGAACACCAGCGGCTGCACCGACCCATTCGGGAAAATCGTCGGCAACAACTCGTCGCCCATGTGCTCGTCGCCGGTCCATTTGTTAGGGAAAGTCCGAGCGGCGATCAGTTCACGAATCCGCGCCTCCTCTTCGGCATTGATCAGGTCAACCGGCGGTCGCCCGAAACGGGGCATTGCTTCTGCGTTGACCTCGCGTTGGACATCAAGAACGATCTCCAAGGCGCGGCTTCTCGCGGAGAGAGTGAGCGGGCCTTTTCGGCACGGGTTCGAAGAGAAATTGCCGTCCTTGTTTCGCTCGCCGTGCTTCTGGAGACGATTCCGGAATTTCCGCAGGTCCTCGTAGAGCGGGCGCAGACGCTTCAACGGCTTCAGGTATGCCCACTCGGCACGCTTCAGGAGGTT
>JAAFHI010000149.1 GCA_013298335.1 Actinomycetota bacterium | reverse complement strand
TTCCTGCAAACCGAAGTTCGACAAGAATCCGGAAAAGTATCTCCACCCCGCGCCGCCAAAATAGTGCGGGACGCCACGACATTCCGGCACGAAAAAAACCGGAGGCCGACGCAAATCGGTCTCCGGTTTTTTGTTTCGGACGAAAACGTCTATTCCTGGGGAGGCGCTTCAGGCTGCGACTGTCCGCCGCCCTTCTTGCCCTTGCCTTCTTTCGCCCCGCCGCCCGATTCAGCCGGAGGATTCGGATCGATTCCGACTTCAATCGTGCAATTCCCGAAGGTTACCTGCGGAACGTCGCCATCCGCCCCGTTGACTTTCACTTCCAGCGAACGGGCGGTGATGGTGGTCTGGTCGCTGACCCGACCGGAAAGCTCGATGACATCGGCGTCGATGCGTCCCGACAATTCCCCCTTCGAGTGCAATTCGGCCACCTTGACCGTGCCATGAACCGCACCGGAAGCCGACACCAACAATGAAGGGGCGTGGAGTTCCCCACTGACCTTGCCGCTGACGACCACGCCGCAACTCGATTTGAGGGTACCGTTGAGTTCGCTGCCTTCCTCGACGGTTGTCACTTTCGTATCAGACATACTCTCTCCTTATTCTTCTTCGACCCGATTCAAGGATTCTGGAATGTGGCTCAGGCCGTTTCGACCTTGAGACGGAGGAAACATCCCGGCTCGAAAGCGAAGTGCGTGTGATCGGCGGGCTGCTTGACGGTGGCGCGGACGCCCCCGGTCGAGCCGACGATGACCCGCTTGGCCCCGTTGATGCCGGGCAGCGCGTCCGAGGTGAACCGCCCGTGGACCACAAGAATCCCGCTTCCGTTGACCTGGCACCCGTCGAGCAGGCCGTCCTTGCCGATGATGAGCTGGGCGCCCGGACCGAGGGTGATGTTGCACTTGAGGAACCGACCGTCCACTTCGACGATGGAATCCGTGTCGAATTCCAGCGAGGCGTCGCGCAAAACGTCGCCGTGTCCGAAGTAGCGCCGGTTGGTCGCCGTCGGGGCCGCCGCGGCCGCCGGGGCGGGAGCCGCCGCGGCCGCCGTCTTGCCCGAGAAGTAGTCCGCCAGATCGCCCCCGGCAACCCTGCCGGAGCCGTCGCCGGCGGCGCTGAAATCAACCGACTCGACGATGGTGCCTTCCGCCAGTTCGGCGTTGAAGTCGCTGCCGAACAGGAGGGTGTTGCTCAACTTCATCCCGGCGGTTTTGGCCCCTCGGAACGTGGTGTTGCGGCAGTCGGCGTCGGCCAGATTGACCTTCGACAGATCCGCGCCTTCCAGCACCGCCCGTTCGAGTTTGGCACCCGTCAGGTCGGCTCCGGCCATGACCGCGTTGCGCAGGACCGCATCCCGAAGAATGACGTTGTTCAACAACGCTTCCTCGAAATTCGCATCCTCGAGAACCGCGTTCTGGAGATCGGCACCGGTGAGAACCGCGCCGCCAAGGTAGGCATTGCGGAGATCGGCGTTGGCCAGATTGGTGTTTTCGAGCGAAGCGACCCCGAGCTTGGCGTCAATCAACTGAGCGGAGGGCAAACGCGCGCCGTTCAGATTGGCCCCTTCAAGGTTCGCCCCTTCAAGGTTGGCCCGCGAAAGATCGGCCCCGGAAAGGTTCGCCCCTTCAAGGTTGGCGCTTTCGAGATCCGCGCCGCGCAGATTCGCCCCTTCGAGATCGGCCCGCGCGAGAAATGCATCGCGCAAGCTGACGCTCGCCAGATTCGCCCGCCGAAGATTCGCCTCCTCGAGATTCGCGCCTTCCAAATCGGCACGCCGCAAATTGGCATTTTCAAGAACCGCATTTGACAATGACAGTTCGCGCAAGTCCGCCCGTTCCAAGCCTTCGCCACGGGCTACGAGTTCAATAACCTCTTCTGAAGTAAACTCAGCCATGAGGAGACCCTTTCGCCTTTCTCCCGGATTTTGCCCAAATAAAGAGGGAAAATATCTTGAATTATCATGTCGGCACGGGGTCTGGCGCGAACGCCCTCACCCCGGCGGGAACGACCACGACGACTAACCGGCTGCCGTGGCAATGTACTCTTTTAACCGCTCGATCCGCTTGTCGAAAGAAAGGCGCTGAATTTCATGCACCACTTCGACCGCGCCAAGTTCGGCCAGCACGACGTTGATCTGCAACTGCGTGTCCTGACGTGCCTGCCGGTAGAACCGTCGATCTTCCGCCGCCGACGGGTTGGATGATTCTTCCGTGGTCGCCAATTCGTAGGCTTCGTGAGAATCCTTCAGATCGGCCACCAGACGTTCCAATTTCGAGAGGTGCGCGGCACGCCCCGTGACGGACGAAGCCGCCTCGACATCGGATTGATACTGCTTGAACTTGTCGACGATTTTTTCGGCGAGCCAGATCGGAAGTCCGGTCGCGACCGCGATGTCTTCCTTCGCGCCGACCAGGAAACTTTCGATGGTGATCAGGCCGGCCCGGTACAGCTTGTCGATGGTCACCTTGCCGACTTCGGGCAACTGCTTCAGGAGCGAGTTGATGATGATGCCTTCGGACTGGATCGTCTCTTCACCGATGGTGAAGGTATTCGGCATGATCTGGGTCAACTGCTCGTACAGACTCAGAATCCGCTCGCGCAGGTCGCCGGTCACGCTGCCTTCGCGCATGGCCCGGACCTCGCCGAGCAGACCTTCGAAACGACCCACCGCGTCGCTGACGTCCTCCATCCCCATGCCAAGCGCCGACTTGCTCAGGCTGCTCATCGCGGGCTGGCAGATTTCGACCCATTCCTTGCGGGCCGATCCGGAGCGCAGTTCGATGATGAAAGCCTTGACGGGACGGATGTAATTCGCGGCGATGTCGGCGAAAAGATTGCGGATTTCGGTCTGGTCGGCCTCGACGGCGGGCTCTTCCACTTCGTCGAACCCGGAATCCATATCGTCAGCCGCCATCAGCTTGTCGAAGGCGTCGTCAAATCCCTCGATGTCGTCGTCCTCGCCGAAAAGCGATTCGACGGGGGTCTCCGCGACCGGTTCGGCAAAGGATTCGACTTCAGCTTCCTCCTCTTCCACGACCTCGGTTTCCGTCGCCAGAATCGAGTCGATGGAAGGCAGCATGCTGACTGTGCCGCGGGGCGTTTCCTCGACGACCACGGACGGCGACTGCCCGAGCAGCATGGTCGGCGCGGACTCCTCCTCGACCACCGGGGCGGGAGTGGGGGTCTGGTACGCCGGAAGCGGGGCTTCGGCAAACATCTGACGCGTGGCTTCGGGTTCGCTGTAGGTCGGGGTGGGAGGCTCGTAAACCGGGGTCGGCTCCGGGCGATGGACAGGTTCGGGCGGCGCTACCGGCTGCACGGAAACGGGAACGGGCGGTGGTTCCGGCGGGACATAGACCGGTTTTGGCGGTGACGGAAGCGGTTCTTCTTTTTTCTTACCGAAAAGGCGGTCAAAAAAACCCATAGTTTTTCCCTTGACGAGCGGCGCGCGCTAGCTGCCCGTTGCGACGGCAAAATCCCGCAACGAGCGTGGAGACACGCATCGCTACGAACACAACCGCTGTACGAATAGATTTCGCTTGAGAAAGGCGGCTGCCGTTTTGCACGTCAACAGAGCCATGAACGGATGCCGCTTTATAGCACACACTCCCTTGGGAAAAGCCATAGAAAAGTTGTCCCTCCGGGAGATATTTGTAAATTTTTCCCGGCTTGGCGTACCCTCGTCCACACACCGACAAAACCGTCAGCGAACCACCGGAGAATGCCGTGGAAGACAATTCGATACAGCCGTTTCAGGGAATTGCGGAAGATGTTATCCAACATCTCCGGTTTCTACAAACCATCGGCGTCACCCACCTCGGAGGCGCCTCGGCGTCCCCCCGCCCGGCCCCGACGGAAACGGTTTCCCCGGTGGTCACGGAAACCGGTCCAGCCGCCCCGAATCAGGTTCAACCGGCGCCGGAAACCGTGGCCCCCGCCCCGATCATTCTCCAGAGCCATGAGGTTCCTTCGACCATGCCCCAGGTTTCGCTTTTCGACGCCGAGCTTCCGGCGGAACCGGTCAAACCGGACCACTCCCTTGAAGACATTCGCCTCGACATCGGCGACTGCCAGCGGTGCAAGCTCGCCCCGACCCGGACCCACCTCGTTTTCGGGGACGGCAACCCGAACGCCCGGCTTGTGTTCGTCGGCGAAGCGCCGGGGGCCGACGAGGACGCCTCCGGGATTCCCTTCGTCGGGAAAGCCGGGCAGCTTCTGAACAAGATCATCGAAGCCATCGGGATGAAGCGCGACGACGTTTTCATCTGCAACGTCGTCAAATGCCGTCCGCCGGAAAACCGGACGCCCGAACGCGATGAAATCGCCGCCTGCAATGGATTCCTGCATCGGCAACTCGCCGTCATCCGCCCGAAAATCATCGTCGCCCTCGGCGCGCCCTCGGCCTTCACCCTGCTTGGCGACAATAAAATCGGGAGCATCACCCGGATTCGGGGTCAGTTCTTCGATTACCGCGGAACGCCGCTGATGCCGACCTTCCATCCGGCCTATCTCCTCCGCTCCCCCGACAAAAAACGTGAAGTCTGGGAAGACATGAAGAAGGTCCGGGATTTCCTCAAGCAGAACGATTGAAGATTTTTGACTGAAGATTTTCGATTTGCGCCCGGTGGTGGCATCATTGGCCAGTCAAAATCAAAAATCTTCAACCGAAAATTAAAAATTTCCCGATGCTTACCATTCGCGTACACACCGGAGGCGGCCTTCGCCCGGTTTGCCTGGTTTCCAACGACTCCCTCGGCGGATACTGGAAGGACCGGGAAAAACACCCGATCTGGATTGATCTCACTTCCCCGCCGGTCGCGGACCTGAAAAAACTGGCCGGGGACTGCGGTTTCCATCCGCTCACCGTCGAGGACGTCCTCAATCCGGAACATCAGCCGAAAATCGACGAATACGAGAACTACATCTTCATGGTCTTCCGGAGCGTGACCGGGATCAGCGACGAAACGACCGCGACGGGCTTCAACGTCGGCAATTGCAAAACCAGCCGCCTGGCGGTGTATCTCGGACCGGGATTTCTGGTCACCATCCACGGAATCGACGCCCACGCCGTCGATGAAGTCTCGACCATCGTCGATTCGCGGGATACGGCCATCGACCACCATCTCGACCAGGTCCTGCACGCCATCATCGACCGGATGATCGACCAGGTCTTCCCCGTCATTTCGGACATGGAAGACAAGATTCAGGAAATCGAGGAGAAGATTTTCACCGCCTCAGACAAGGACGTGCTGCCGACCATCCTGCGGACCAAGCGCGAACTGCTGACCCTCCGCCGGATCATGGGGTCGCAGCGGGAAATGCTGGCCCGACTCAGTCGGCGGGAGGACCTGCCCTACATCGACCCGAAAACGGCGGTCTATTTCCGAGACGTCCTGGACCATGCGGCTCGCCTTGAGGAAACCTGCATCGTTCTGACCGACCTCGCGACCAGCGTCGCCGAGGCCCACC
The DNA here is from genome assembly GCA_013298335.1 of Actinomycetota bacterium. Lineage (GTDB taxonomy): Bacteria > Acidobacteriota > Blastocatellia > Chloracidobacteriales > Chloracidobacteriaceae > JAAFHI01. Next base: position 1,842 of record JAAFHI010000149.1, on the reverse strand, counting down.
TCGCGGTCGCCTCCAACCGGATCAACGAGGTGATGAAGTTTCTCACCATCTTTTCGACCATCTGGATGCCGCTGACCTTCATCGTCGGGGTCTACGGGATGAACTTTCACCACATGCCGGAACTTGATGTATGGTGGTTCTATCCTCTCGTGTGGGTCCTGATGATCGTGATTGTCGTCGGCATGATGTTTTTTTTCCGACGGAAAAAATGGCTCTGAATCCGACCCGCCCAGTGAACGTTTGACGAAAACAGGTATTTGCCTGTAGAAAACGTTCGTAATTTTCAAACAAACCATCCTTGACGGCCAAATTGAAGCCCTGTCTCGCGCCGTGCCCGAAATTTCGCACGGCGCTTCCTATTTCTGCTTTTCCGAGGAACCACTTATGCCAGTCGAAAACGAACTCGAAGAATCGGGCGGCAGCCGCTCCGCCGCCCTCTTCGAACAGGCCCAACGCGTGATCCCGGGCGGAGTCAACAGTCCGGTCCGAGCCTTCCGGGGCGTCGGCGGAACCCCGGTTTTCATCCGTTCGGCGCAAGGTCCCTACCTGACCGACGTGGACGGCAAACGCTACATTGACTACATCGGCTCCTGGGGGCCGATGATTCTCGGCCACGCCCATCCCGAAGTGCTGCGCGCCATTCACGGTATCATCGACCGGGGCACGTCATTTGGCGCGCCGACCGAACTCGAAGTCGAAATCGCCGAAATGATCGTCGCCCTCGTTCCGTCCATCGAGATGGTCCGCATGGTCAGCAGCGGAACGGAAGCCACGATGGCGGCCATTCGCGTCGCCCGCGGCTTCACCGGACGCAAGAAAGTACTCAAGTTCGTCGGGTGCTACCACGGACACGGAGACGCCTTCCTCGTGAAGGCCGGTTCCGGCGTGGCCACGCTCGGCCTCCCCGACAGCCCCGGCGTCCCGGCGGAAATCAGCGCCCAGACCATCACGGTTCCCTTCAACGACGTCGAGGCGGTCGAACAGGCGTTCAAAAACTACCCCGACGACATCGCCTGCATCATCGTCGAACCGGTCGTCGGCAACATGGGCTGCGTCCCGCCGAACCCCGGCTATCTTCAGGCCCTGCGCGACATCACCGAAAAGAACGGCACGGTCCTGATCTTCGACGAAGTCATGACCGGCTTCCGGCTCGCCCGGGGCGGCGCCCAGGAACTGTTCGGCATCACCCCCGACATGACCACGCTCGGGAAAATCATGGGCGGCGGCCTTCCGGCGGCGGCCTACGGCGGACGCGCCGACATCATGAAATGCGTCGCTCCCGCCGGACCGGTCTACCAGGCCGGGACCCTTTCGGGAAATCCGGTCGCGATGACCGCCGGAATCGTCACCCTGAAACTGCTCCAGCAGCCGAACATCTACGAAACCCTCGACCGGCAGGCCGGAAAGGTCGCCGACGGTTTCCAGGCGCTGGCCGGGAAGTTCGGCTTCAAGACCGTTTCCAACCGGGTCGGCTCGATGTTCACGATGTTCTTCACCGATGAACCCGTCACCGACTGGGATTCGGCCTCGAAAAGTGACACCAAAGCCTTCGGTCGCTTCTTCCACGCCATGCTCAACGAGGGCGTCTACCTCGCGCCGTCGCAGTACGAAGCGGCCTTCATGAGCCTTGCCCACACCGACGAAGTGGTCGATTCGACGCTCGCGGCGGCGGAACGGGCCTTCGAAAAGCTCACCAATCAGGCGTAATTCCTAAAAACGCAAAAAAAGAGCGGATGCGTGAGTTGAACTCGTGCATCCGCTCTTTTTTTTGCGTTTCGGACTTCGAAAAACGGGTCCTACCGGATGGAAAGCTTGACCGTGTAACTCGACGCCCGGCCCCCG
>JAAFHI010000217.1 GCA_013298335.1 Actinomycetota bacterium | reverse complement strand
CGAAGGCCGCGCCGGTGATTGCCGCCGTCGAGCCGAAACCCGTTCCAGTGGAAAGGGTTCCAGCCGAAGCACCCGCGCCGCGCGCCGTCGCGCTCGAGGTCACCGCGCAGCTTCCCGAACTTTCGGCGGCCATCGCCCACGCGACCGCGTCTCCCGCGACCGCTCCGAAAGCCGAAGTCAAAGAGGCGAAACCGGCGGTTGTCCGCGAAATTGCGGCCACACCCGTCCAGAAACCGAAACCGACCGCGCCGCCGGGTCGCACGGTGGTCGAGTTGAGCGCCACCGGCGACAAACGCCCGTCCGCGCCGGTTCGCAAACCGGCGACGGCCCGCCCCTCGGTACAACTGCCGCCCGAACCGGTGGACCCGCGCCGGGTGGCGCTCGTCTGGACGCGCCGGGCCGTCGTCACGGTCGCGCTGTGCGTCGTCGCCTATGCCGTGGTCGCCTTTTCGAACTGCCGCAGCACCAACGCAGCGCTCGAAGCCGAGCTTTCGACGGTTCTACGGAATGAACTCACCCCCGTCGCCGGACTGCGCGGTCGGGTCAAGGCCGCGCTGGCCGCCCGCGGCATCGCCGTCGCCGACAAGGACCTCCACATCGCGCTCGATCCGCCGAACCATCGGGCGACGGTGTCGGTCGAGTACCACCGGTCGGTCCTCACCATGCCGCTCCGTTTCCGCGCGGGCGGGCAGGCCGACAACCTCTCGATGTCGCTCGACACGGTCGCGAAGGCGCAGCCGTCGGAAGTCGAAATCGTGAACACCTCCCGCCGCGAACTCGAACGCTACCAGCAGGAACTCCGTCGCCGGACGGGTCAGTAAACCGGCGGCGGAACAGCGGCTCCGCGACATGTATATAAGGATCGCGCGCGCGTACGATGAACGGATGTTCAAAGTTGCATGAAACAAACCCGTTTCGCCGCCGCGGGGCCGCCCCATTCAGGCGTGGTCCGTGCGGCAACCGGACGTGGTCGCGGCACAGAAAACCGGTTGTGCCGCCTTTGTGGGGTTGAAAAGGGTTGAAAAGCGCTTTGTTGCAATGGTTTGAATGAATGATTGCCTCCGTTTCCCCCGATTCGCTCGAAGACTCGCATCATCGGGGGCTATTTGCGGATACCCGCCACGCAAACCTTCAAACCAGTTCAACACATTCACCTCACAAAATCCGCTGGGTTCAGCAATTTTCAAACATCATCAGCGGGGACTCTGAACTGTTCCCCGCTTTTTTCATCCTTCATCCCTCATCCTTCATCCTTCCTTCTTTTTGCAACGGCATCGGTTTTCGGGCGTTTTTGTTAAAGTACCGCCCTGAAAACCGAAGAAGAATCGAACGCCTATGCCGTTGCTGAAAAACGTTCTCGCCTCCCTGCTCGTCATGTCGGTCGCCGCGCTCCCCGTTTTCGGGCAGAGCCGCCGCCAGAATCCGCCCGCCTCGACCCCGCCGCCGGTTCAGAAACCGAAAACCACGACGCCGACCGCCGCCCCGCTACGGGGCATCAAGGACCAGTCTCAAAGCGGTCCGTTCACCCGGGTGGTTTTTGAAAACGGGTTGACGGTGCTGTTCGCGGAAGACCACGGAAAATCGCTGGTCTCGGTCGCCGTCCGGGTCGGGACCGGAACCGCCGACGAACCGGAAGCCGCCCGCGGCGCAAGCTGGGCGACCGGCTGGGCCATCGCCAACGCGCTGCCCGGCGCGACGCTCGACATCGGCCCGACCGACACGATGCTGGCGACCGGCAGTCCGGCGAAGGATTTTCAGAAATCGCTCGAAACGCTGCTCGACGCCCTTACCCGCCCGACGTTCGACGCCGCCACGCTCAAGGCCGCCACCGAGCGCGCGGTTCGCGATCGCACCGCCTTCGACGCTGAAACCACGAGTCGCCTCCGGTGGTACGCCGCAGCCTTCCCCGGTCATCCGCTGGGCCGCGATCTGCCGACGAATGAGCAACTTGCCGCCATCACGCCGGATGCCGCGAAACAGTTCCACGCCGCACATTTCACTCCGCGCAACACGGTCATCTCGATTGCCGGGGATGTGCTGCCGGTTGTCCTGTTGAGGGCCGTCCAGAACCGCCTCGCCGGATGGTCGGGCGGCGCGGCAGTCGCGATCCCCCCCGCCGCCGATCCGAAATCCATCCTTTATAAAGAAGAGCGCGGACCGACCGGCGGCACCTGGGTCAATCTGGGATACCGGCTGACCAAAGCCACCGAAGATGAACGCGCCGCCCTCGACGTGTTGCGCGCGGTGCTCGGCCTCGGACGCGGCGCGCGGCTTCCGCAGGCGCTTCGCGAAGCCCGCGGCATCGCCTCGGACGTGACGATCAACCACACGACGGACGGCCCCGCCGCCGCCTTCCGCGTCGGGCTGCGGGTGCTGCCGGAATCACTCGACCGCGCGGAAGCCCTTGCGCTTGAAGCAGTTGAACGCCTCCGCCGCGAGCGGATTTCCGATGGCGAACTCCAGCGGGCAAAATCGGTACTGCTGCTCGAACGGCTGCGGATCAGTGAACACACCGCCGACCTCGCCGCCGCTTTCGCCCGTACCGAGGCGACCCGTTCCTTTGCCGCCTGGGCCGATTTCGAGAAAAAAATCGACGCCGTGACAGCCGACGAGCTTCGGGCGGTCGCTGCGAAGTTTCTGATTGCGCCGCGGCTGACGGTTCACGAATACCAGTCGCCGAGCGCGCCCCTCCGAACCTTTACTCCGGAGAAATTCGCCGAAACGGTCGGCCTGCTCGTCCCGGCAACACAGCAGATCGACATTCCCGAATCCGCCGTGACCGACGCGAAAGAGGTCAAGGTCATCGCCCAGGGCAAACCGCGCGACGCGCAGCGCGAAGCGGGCAAGTTCATCATTCTCGGACAGGCCGAGCCGGTGCGCGAATTTTCGACCCTGCGCGGGCCGCGCGCCTACGTGCGGGTCGACAACACGCTCCCGCTCGTCTCGATGGGGTTCTATTTTCAGGGCGGACGGTTCGTCGAGGACGAATCCAACGCGGGCATCACCGAACTGATGCTCCGGTCGATGCTCCGGGGCACCGCGAAGTACCCGAACGACGGCCTGCTGAGTGAAATCGAGCAGCTCGGCGGCGAACTGAAAGTCGTCTCCGACCAGGATTTCTTCGGCCTCGAACTCACCATCCGGTCACGCAACGCGGAAGCGGGCCTCGAACGGATGTTCGACCTGCTCGAAAACCCGACCTTCGACGCGGGCGTCGTCAAGCGCGAGCGCGAACGGATGCTCGCCGAGCAGACCGCGCGCTACAACACGGGCCGCGAACTCGCCCCGATTCTTGCCCGCCGCAGCCTGTTTCCGCTGCACCCCTATGGATTTCCGCCACTTGGCGTCGCGGCCACGGTCTCGAAACTGACCGACGACGACCTCAAAAAGTGGCACACCGGGACCGTCCTGCGGCAGATGCCGCTGGTGGTCATCGTCGGCGACACCGACGGCTCGGCGCTGGTTTCGAAACTGGTGGATGCCTTCACCCGCGGCGACATTGACCGCGCGCTCAAGGCCCGGGTCGCCACCCCGGCGACCGCCCCCGCCGAGCAGTCGTCGGTCGCCGGCGCGTCGGACATCGTCGCCTTTGCCTTCGCCGGGCCGAGCGGACGCGAGACCTCGTCCGACTGGGACGTCCTTTCCGAAGTTCTCGAAGCCCGTTTTGCAAACAGCGGCGGCGGTTCCTTCCGCGGCGTTCTGACGCCGCATCTTCAACGAACGGAACTGCTTGTGGTCGGAGAAGGCCCGCCGGGCGACGCCCCGAAACTGGCCGCGACAATGCAGACGACGCTCAAAAATCTTTCCGAAACGTCCGTCACGGAGGAAGAATGGATGGCGGCGCGGCGGCGGGCGGCGCTCCGGGCGGCGCGGGAAACCGAATCGTTCAGCGGACGCATGCGGGCCTACGCCAGCGCCGTCTACCTCGGCGTCACCGCGCAGAGCGTCGAACAGCGCGTGGACGACCTGCTCCGCTCCAACCGCGACGCCGTCAAGGACATCCTCGCCACGCTCCGGCAGTACGATCCGGGGCAGGGCGTCGTGAAAGCCGCGAAGAAATGAGTCTTGGGAGTCTCGGGAGTCTGGTGGGTCTTGGGAGTCAAAAACCCCCAACTTCCCCGACTCTCAAGACTCTCAAGACTCTCAAGACTCTCAAGACTCTCAAGACTCCCAAGACTTTGAGGAATCCCGATGATCTGTCACGCCTGTAGCCGCGATGTGAAACTGTTCGGTCTCGTCCGCCGGTCGGATAGTTGCAACGAATGCAAGGCCGACCTGCACTGCTGCCGGAACTGCAAGTTCTTCGACACCGGCATGCGCCACGAGTGCCGCGAGCCGATTGCCGAACCCGTCCGCGACAAGGCGGCGGCGAACTACTGCGACCACTTCCAGCCGAATACCAAAGTCGCGCTGACGACGACCTCCAAAACGAAAACGGCATCCTCGGACGCCAAGGATGCCTTTCGGAACCTGTTCAACAAGAAGAAGTAGCCAGTGGTCAGTAGTTAGCAGTTAGCAGTTAGCAGTTAGCAGTTAGCAGTTAGCAGTTAGCAGTTAGCAGTTAGCAGTTAGCGGCGAGTAGCGAGTTACAATTCGTCAGCGGATAAATTCTGATTCACTAACTACTAACTGCTAACTACTAACTGCTTCCCGCTTCCCTCACCCCCGCAGCCGTTCGAGCAGGAGGAGCATCATCATTCCGAGGACGCCGCGCATTTCGTCGTCCTGATTGAAGAGTTGGCCGATGTGCTCGATGGTGTATTTTCCCTCGAAAAAGGCTGCTTCCTTCTTGACGCGAAAGACCGGCGTGCCGTCGGGGCGGGTCACGAGATAGGACGGATTGAAGAAATAGCCGGTAAACATCCCGAGGACGGGCACTTCTCCGAGCAGGGCGTCCATGACTTTCACCCAGCCGTTCTCCTCGTTGATGCGCATCACCACGTTTTCGCCTTCCATGATTTCGTAGCTGGCTTTCCAGATCGACTTCATGCCCTGCCGTTTGATGGAACCCAGCGGGCGACCGCTCATATCGGCGAAGTGATAGCGCGCTGAAAAGTCGATGACGCGGTCGGCGTTGATGGTGAAACAGGGCTGGGTCTGGCCCTCGTCCGCGAAAACCGTGATGGCTTCCTTGAGTTTGAAGGCCTTCTGCTTGACGTAGAAGACAAGCGCGCCGGACGCATCCCGAACGTAGATCTGGTTCGCGATGGCCAGAAGTTTGAACGACAGATTCAGGGGATAGTTCATTGCCCGCTCCTCGACTGATATGTAAATTGCGAGCCGTCTTTACCACATTCCCCGTTCATTTCGCTGGAGAATCGTCGCATGCCCGCTTCGACCGATGCCGCCTATCTCGACATGCTGCTTCAGGCCATCCGCCAGCCCTCCGCGGAAGAAGCCATCCTCTCGCTGCGCGAGCAGTTTCCGGCCCTCGACCTGCAACTCATCGCCGCCGACGTCCGCTGGGGACGCGACCTGCGCCAGCGCGGCTACAGCCGGAAGGAAATCCTCGACGACCTCCATCTGGCGTAGGCTGGCGCAAGTGAGAAGCGATGCTCCGAGTGAGGCCCCGAAGGCAGACTCTCGGCAAAGGTGTGATTCGGGCATCGTATTTCCCGAACCGATCACAACTGGATGATGTCGGCTGAAGTACGGCGGCGATCCCGCCATACAGCGCCCAGCCCGACGGGAGATCGGGGGCGGAAGGGAGAGAAGCGGTCTGGGGCATCCGACCCCGTCGCATCGGCGGGAGACAGTGACATTGAAGAAGTATCCACGGAAAAAGTGGTGCCGAGGGCGGGACTCGAACCCGCACGCCCCTTACGGAGCAGCGGATTTTAAGTCCGCTGCGTCTACCATTCCGCCACCCCGGCGCGCCCTATCCGATTGAAAAGGATACCTTTACAGCTCGACCCGCCACTCGCGGACGATCTGCGTTCCCGACATGTATTCATGCAGGCCGCGCTGATCCCTGTCAAACGCCGCCCAGATGAAGCCGCCGAACAGCGGCAGCCCCGCCGGAAGATGGCCGAGCGTCCGCATCAGTGCCTGGACGAGATTCATTTCGTGGTCGCTGTAGATGCTGACGACCCGCAGTCCGGCGTACATCATCCCGAAGGTCTGTCCCGCCCCGGCGACCGTGCCGAACAGATACATCCCGGTAATCAGCAGCGTCGCGCAGGCGATCACGCCCAGCACGCCCCCGTTCGCGAGATTCACGTCGGTCAGGGCGACCACGCCCCAGAGCGGCAGGCAGGAAACCAGTACCACCACCACGTCGATCAGCCCGGCCACCACCCGCTCCTGAAG
>JAAFHI010000117.1 GCA_013298335.1 Actinomycetota bacterium | reverse complement strand
GTCGGCTTTGTTATAGAGCGGCGTGATGACGGAAACGAGGGGCATCGGGTGAAAAAATCCGGAGTTCAGGGTCAGTTCGAAAGCCGGTCGTGCCACGCACGAACGATTTCCGAGTAAATGTCGGCCAGCGATTTCGTAATCGCCCATTCGGGATAATGTTTTTTGATCTTCGAAAGATCGCTGTAGTAACAGATGTGGTCGCCCTCGCGGTTCCGGTCCACGTATTCGGAAACCATCGGCTTTCCGGTCAGGGCCGAAACGGCGTCGAACGCCTCCAGAATCGAGCAGGTATTTTCTTTTCCGCCGCCCAGATTGTAGACCTCGCCCGCCCGCGGCGCCGCGATGATCGCCTCGATGAACCGGGCCACGTCGTAGGAATGGATGTTGTCGCGGACCTGCTTCCCCTTGTAGCCGTAGACGAAATAGGTTTTCCCCTCCAGATTGCACTTCACCAGATAGCTCAGAAAACCGTGCAGTTCGACGCCGGAGTGGTTCGGCCCGGTCAGGCAGCCGCCCCGCAGACAGCACACCGGCAGCCCGAAATAGCGACCGTATTCCTGCGCCATGACGTCGGACGCGAGCTTCGAGGCGCCGAACAGCGAGTGCTTGGACTGGTCGATGCGGAACGTTTCGGGGATGCCGTCGGAAAACGCCGGGTCGGCGTAGTCCCAGCGGGTGTCCAGTTCGTTCAGCGGAATCTCGTTCGGGGCGTCGCCGTAGACCTTGTTGGTCGAAAAATGCACGAACGGCGATTCCGGGGCGAACCGGCGCGCGGCTTCGAGCAGGTTGAGCGTGCCGACCGCGTTGGTGTCGAAATCGTCGAACGGAATCGCCGCCGCCCGGTCGTGGCTCGGCTGCGCCGCCGCGTGGACGATGGCGTCGGGCCGGACGGTTTCAATCAGGTCGAGCATGGCCGCCCGGTCGCGGACATCGGCTTCGTGGTGGGTAAAACCGGGAATCGAGTCCGCCAGCCGCTTCTGGTTCCACCGCGTGTCGCCCGACGGACCGAAAAACACCGCCCGCTGGTTGTTGTCGAGGCCGTGGATGGCCCACCCCGCGCCCGCAAAATGGGCGCAGACTTCCGAACCGATCAACCCGGAGGACCCGGTCACAAGCAGTTTCTTCATTTTGCCATCCTTCCGGCGGCCCGCCCTGCCCACGTCGAGTCGCCGATGACGGCGCGGATACCGTCGATGAACTTTTGCTGAAGTTCCGCCGGGTCGAACAGGGCCTGAAATCCGGCCAGCGCGGCGGCTCCGATTCCCTGCCTCCGTCCGGCATCTTCAAGCAGGTCGTTCAGCGCCGTCACGACCGCCGACGGTTCGGGCTGCTCCACCACCACCGCCGCGTCGCGCTGTCGCGCCCACCGGATACCGGAGCCGTATTCCGGTCCCCACATCAGGATCGGACGGCCAAACCGGCAATACTCGACCAGCTTCGAGGGGAAGTTGGTCCGCATGAGGCGTTCCTCCCGCGCTTCGAACGAGGTCGCCACAAGCAGAACATCCGCCGCGTTCAGCGCGTCGGTCAGTTCGCCGCTCTTTTTCAGCCCCTCGTAGATGCCCGCATCGGTCATCTTTTGAACCGTCTCGGCGGGCCAGTCGGGTGTCGGGCCGAACAGCCGGAGTTTGAAACGGGCCGTCCCGGTCATCGCCTCCGCCAGCCGCAGAATCATCCGGCCATAGGTCCCCGAAAGATTTCCCGCGTAAACCACGACCGGCGTCCCGGCGGCGGGCGGCGGATCGGTCGCCACCCGGTCGGCGGTCATCGGATACAGCAGGCGCGCGTTCGGGTGCGGCCCGAGTTCGGCCCGCATGTCCTCGCTGACGCAAAAAACCAGATCGCTCCCCGCGTACAACCGGCGGAACCGGGCGTCGAGCGACCGGTGGACGACCCCGTGCCGGTCTTCATAGTCGGGCCACCAGTCGTGGTAAATCGTCGCGAGCGGAATTCCCGAGGTTTTGGCGAGTTTCAAGGCTGGCCACCAGAGTTCACCGTGCGCGACGGTCAGAATGAGGTCGGGCCGGACGGCCTCCGCCGCCTCGCGCAGTTTGCGGTCCGAGTGCTCGGCCCCGACGTACATCCGGGCGGCGTTCGAAAACTTCACCAGCCGCGTCCGGCTGACCCGTTTCAACCCCCGGTTGAGCACCCGGCTGACGGAACCGCGGTCGGTCACGTCCACAATCCTGCCGAGGTCCGACGTCTCGCCGTCCAGCGCGGCCACCGTCAGTTCGACGTCGGGCCACTTCGCAAAGTGGCGATACAGAATGACTTCTCCCGCCGACCGGTCGAGCGGTCGGACCGACGACACGAGCAGGATTTTGGGGTTCACGGCGCTCACCGGGCCGGGCCCCGATCCGCCCGGTCGAAATCCCCGCGCACCGCCACGCAGTCAATCGCCAGCCCCTTCGGATGGGTCGCCTCGACCCGGAATCCATGGGCTTTGAGAATATGATCGAGGCGGAACACCGCGCTTTCGCCTTCGTGAACTTCGATGAACATGAACGTGTTGCGCGGCAGCCGGTCGAGGCAGTCTTCGAGAATCTTGAACTCCGCGCCCTCGACGTCGCACTTCATCAACAGCGTCTCGACGCCGGTGAAATCCACCAGATTGGTGATTTTTTCGACTTTTACCGGGGTATCGCCGGTTTCGGCGAGGAATTTTCCGACGCTGTTGAAGCCGTTGAGAAACATCGTGCCGACCGTGTTCGACAGCGCCACGTTGTGAACCGTCGCGGTCACGCCGTTGGCCTTCAGGTTCCGCTGGAGCAGTTCGTGATTTTCCGGGTCCGGCTCGAAGCAGATTTTCTTCACGTCCGGGAAATGGCGGTTGGCGAGCAGCGAAAACATCCCGATGTGGCCGCCGAGGTCCAGAATCAGGTCGGGTTTGAGGCCGACGCGGGCGAAATCGTAGATCCCCTCCACCCAGCACTCTTCAAGCGCGAGGTAGTCGCCGAAATTGCCGTAACGCCCGGTGACGAGGTAGTGCGGTTCGTCCTTCATCCGGAAGGTGAACCGCGATCCGCCGACGACCTTGCGGACGATTTTCTGAAGTCCGAAGCGTGACCGGCGATAGCCGAGGTAACGGATGACGCCGTAATCGAACGTGGCGCGCTTCCCCTCGCCGAGCGGGTTGTTCGCGGTCAGAAACTTGATTTTCTCGATGAGGTTCATCCGAAACGTTTTCCTTGCCGGTACCTGTTCAACCAGCCGCCCTGCCCTCAAGGACAGGGCTATTCAAAAAAACAAACCTCGTGAACGAGGTTCAAATTCCGTCTTTACAATTCCCGAGCCCCGTTCACGGGGCTTGAAGGGAAATAGCCCTGTCCTTGAGGGCAGGGCAACCAATGGGCCGTTCAGTTGGCCGGTGCCGCCCCGACGGGGTTGGGGCGCAGGGCACGCTTGAGCCGCCCGGCGGATTCCCGCAGGCCGACCAGCGCGCGAACCGCCGCCGCCGGCAGCCGGTCCGCGAGATGGAGCGGCGAAACGGCGCGCCGCCCGTCGAGCGCGGCGTATTTCCGGGCGTACTCGGCGGCCTCGGCCATCATGTTCTTCCGATAGCAGTTCCAGGCCGAGGAAAGGTAGCCGCGACAGAGATATTCCCGGCGCAGCGACTCGTCCTGAAAGAGCGACGGATGACGCCGTACGATGACCTCGCACTTGTATCCCAGCTCGTGAGAATAGGAACGGCTGACCGACGCCGGGCGCTGGCGGTATTCGTAAACGATGCGGTGGCAGAGCCGGTAGCGGTAGCCGCCCTCGATCAGACTGAGAATGAGGTCGAGGTCGCCCATGCCGCGAATCAGTTCGGGCGGATAGCCGCCGAGGGCTTCCCAGATCCGCTTCCGGAAGGCGACCAGTCCGGGAAACTGCCCGTGGCGGAGCAGCCGCACGGCGTCGGGCGGGAAGGTGTCGAGGATTTTCTCGGTCCCGTCGGCCCAGAACAGCCGCACCTGACCGCAGAAGTAGTCCACTTCCGGGTCATCGAAGGCGGCGGCGGCTTCCTCGAGGGCGTAATCGGGCAGAAAGTCGTCCGCGCCGAGGAAGTAGAAGGCATCGGTGGCGCTGTTCTGAATGGCGAGGCCCATCGTGCCGTACGGCCCGACGTTTTCCGTCAGCAGAATTTTCTTCAGCCGTGGATCGTCGAACTCGTCCAGCGCGGCCCGCGTCGGTTCATCGTACCCGCCATCGAGCACGACCACGGCGTTCCAGTCGTGGATGGTCTGCCGAAAGAGGCTTTCGAGGCACTCTTTCAGCAGACCGCCTTCGCGAAATCCGGTAATCCCGAGGGTGATTCGGGGTCGAACGGGGTCGGACATACGACGATTACGCCCCCGCGGCGAAGGCGGCGATGGCATCCACCACGGCCATCCGCTGTTCATCCGAGATTTCGGTGAAAATCGGCAGCGCGAGACTCTGGTCCGCCGCCTGTTCGCTGACCGGAAAATCGCCCCGTTTGTATCCCAGATCGGTGAAGCAGTCCTGAAGGTGGAGCGACACCGGGTAGTAGATTTCGGTTCCGATGTTGCGGCCCTTGAGAAACGCCTGCAATTCGTTGCGCTGGCCGGTCCGAATGACGAACTGGTTGTAGATGTGGCGGTTTCCTTCGGCTTCGACCGGCAGGAAAATGCCGCGCGGACGATCCGTCAGTTCGGCGATGGTCGCCACCGTCAACCCGCGTTCGGCCAGCAGCGAGCGATAGGCGTCGGCATTGCTGCGACGGCCGGCGGTCCAGCTTTCGAGGTAGTTGAGCTTCACCCGCAGCACCGCCGCCTGGAGCGCGTCGAGCCGGAAATTTCCGCCGACGACGCGGTTGTAGTATTTCGGGCGATAGCCGTGGTTGCGGTAGAGCTTGATGTCGTCGGCGCGCTCTGCCGTGTCGGTCGTGACCATGCCGCCGTCGCCGAAGCCGCCGAGGTTCTTCGAGGGGAAAAAGCTGAAGTAGCCGTACTGCGCGATCGCACCGGCGCGGCGTCCCTTGTATTCCGCCCCGATGGCCTGCGCGGCGTCCTCGATGACCGGGATGCCGTGGCGGTTGGCGATTTCCATGATCGGGTCCATGTCGGCCATCTGGCCGTAGAGGTGGACCGGGATGATCGCCTTCGTGTTCGGCGTGATGGCGGCTTCGAGCTTCGTCACGTCGATATTGAAGGTTTCGGGTTCGATGTCGACGAACACCGTCTTCGCGCCGAGCCGGGCGACGCAGCCCGCGGTCGAGAAGAACGTGTAGGGCGTCGTGATGACTTCATCGCCGGGACCGACCTTGAGCGCCATGAGCGTCACGAGCAGGGCGTCCGTGCCGGACGACACGCCGATGCCGAAGCCGCAGCCGGAATAGGCCGCGATTTCGCGTTCGAGCCCTTCGACCTCGCCGCCGAGGATGAAGTTCTGGCTGTCGAGCACCCGGTCGACCGCTTCCCGGATTTCGGTGCGGATGGTGGCGTACTGGGCTTTCAGATCGAGCAACGGCACGGTCACGACCGGCGTTTCGGAGGTTTGGGAAGCAGCGTTCACGAGGGTTCTCCTTTTTTCAGCGATTCGTCTTCCGACCAGTCGAGGCAGCGGAGGACGTTCGGTTCGGTTTCCTGATACCGCCAGCCGCTTTCCGGACAGGTCATGATCCCGGAAGCGTCGGGCGCGGGCAGGCGGTGGCCGTGACGGCTCATCCAGCCGCCCCGCCGGGCGGGCACGCCGAGCATCAGCGCGTAGTCGGGGACGTCGCCCCGGACGACCGCGCCGGCGGCGATGAAGGCATAGCGGCCGACGGTCGCGCCGCAGACGATGGTCGAGTTGGCCCCGAGGGTCGCGCCCCGCCGGACGAGCGTCTTCATGTATTCGCTGCGGCGGTTGATCTGCGACCGGGGGTTGATGACGTTGGTAAACACACAGGACGGCCCGCAGAACACGTCGTCTTCCAGTTCGACCCCGGTGTAGACCGAGACATTGTTCTGAATCTTGACGTTGTCGCCGATGACGACGTCGTTGGCGACGAAGACGTTCTGGCCGAGGATGCAGCCGCGACCGAGTTTCGAATTGGCCGAAATGTGGCAGAAATGCCAGATTTTCGTTCCCGCGCCGATTTCGCACGGCTGGTCCACCCACGCGGATTCATGGGCAAAAAATGTATCGGACATAGAATGAGTGCTCCCTTAAACGTTCGAAACTTCGAAACTCGGCATGCCGAGGTGAACCGGTTCGCCGTTGGTCTGGAGCGAGCGGTGGCAGGCTTGCAGCACGTAGAGAACCTGGAGGGCGTTGACCCCGTCGGTCCGCGGGCGCTGGCGGGTTTCGATGCATTCGAGAAAATGACGACATTCCTCGGCGAGCGGTTCGACCGCCGGGTAGTCGATGGGCTGGGCCAGGCCCTTGTGGATGACGGGTTCGCCGTTGACGACGTCGACCCGCTGATCGTAGAGGGTGAGTTTCTGGGCGGCGATGTCATCGAAAACGGCCATCTTTTCGGAACCGATGACGACGAGCCGGTGCTCCTTGTAGGGATGGAGCCAGCTTACGAAGATGTGCGCCCGGACGCCGCCTTCAAATAGAAAATTGGTGACGGTCACGTCGGCGATGTTCGGCTGGAGATAGGCCCCGCCGGTCGCGGTCACGACCAGCGGCATGTCGCCGACCAGCCGGAGCGCGCAGAACACGTCGTGGGGCGCGAAACTCCAGAGAATGTTTTCCTCGCGCCGGATGCGGCCAAGGTTGAGGCGGTTCGAATAGACGTAGCGGACGTCGCCGAGCGCGCCGGAGGTGACCAGTTCGCGCAGTTTCGAAATCGCCGGGTGGTATTCGAGCAGGTGACCGACCATCAGGATGCGGCCCGTCTCGCGCGCCGTCCGGACGACCGTTTCGCCTTCCCGGTAGTGCAGCGCGAGCGGCTTTTCGACGAAGACGTCCTTGCCCGCGCGCATGACCGCCTCGGCCATTTCGGCGTGGCGGGCGGCGGGCGTGGCAAGAACCACGCCGTCGATGCCGGGATCGGCCAGCACGGATTCAAAACTGTCGGTGACGGTCACGCCGGGGTAGGTGGCCTGGACGAAGGCCCGCGATTCGGGGCTGGCGTCGCAAACGGTTTTCAGCGAGCCAAGGACGTGGAAGTTACGGACCAGGTTTTTTCCCCAGTATCCGCAGCCGATGACCGCGATGGATGGGACGGACATAAAAATCAACGACTCCGATTCGAAGTGGCCGTCGAACCGAAGTCGGGAAACGGGTCCCGAGGCTGCCGATAAGGTCCAACGAACGAATAGTTTCCAACAAAAAATAAGACTTCTATCTACCACAACCGATTCGGGGTGTCACACCCAAAAACGTCTTGCCCAGAGCTTGACGCTCACGATCTGCCAGACCATCCCGTCCAGGAGCGGATTGCCGGCGCTCTCCCGCAGAAACGTCCGCAGGTCGGTTTCCGAGAACCAGCGGGCTTCCCATTCGTTCCGGTTCGCGACCAGTTCCTCGAAATGATCTTCCAGATACCGGTTGGCCTGCTTCGGCGTGACCGTGAAGCCGAGCTTGTCGCGGCGGGTGCGGATCGACTCCGGCAGAATGTCGCGCATGGCTTCGCGGAGGATGTATTTCGTCTCGGCGCACCGCACCTTCAGCGATTCCGGCAGGGAAAACAGAAACTCGACGAGGCGGTAATCCAGGAACGGAAGTCTGACCTCGACCGCGTGGGTCATGGAATTTCGGTCGGCGTAGCGCAGCAGCCCCGGCAGCGACGACGACCGGACCTGATGTTCGAGCAATGCGTTGAGGCTGTGGAATTCCGAGGGAAGCTCGCCGGAAGCCTCGCGGTCCAGCAGGTCGGTGGTCAGTACGCTGGCGAGCCGCCGGGGGTCCCGGGCCTG
>JAAFHI010000309.1 GCA_013298335.1 Actinomycetota bacterium | reverse complement strand
CCGCGCTCTTTTTCAACCTTTATTCCTAACTTTTTTTCATCCTTCATCCCTCATCCCTCATCCTTCATCCTTCATCCTTCGCTCTCCCACGGTTTCCCCACCCGTGGCGGGTCGGCGAAGGTGAAATCCTCGGTGATGAGCGAAAGATTCGGGTTGTAGTAGGGGTCGCGATAGAGGATGTGGCCCCAGCGGCTTTTCATGTACTCCTGCTCCCGGATGAACGCCGGTCGCCGTTCGGGCGTTTCGTCCGAGCCGCGCGATACCGATTCCAGATGGTACAACTCGGCGAAGGGCGTCCAGACGAGGCGGTAGCCGCGTTCGAAAATCTTGAGGCAGAAATCCACGTCGTTGAACGCAATCGGCAGATCCTTCGCGCTCAGGCCGCCGACTTCCTCGAATACCTCCCGCCGTACCGCGAGGCAGGCCCCGGTTACCGCCGCCAGATTCTGGACGACGTGGGTACGCGAGAAGTAGCCGAGCCGCTGCTTGTCCCAGAAGCGAAACGCGTGACCGGCGACGCCGCCGATGCCGAGAATCACCCCGGCGTGCTGGAGCGTCTCGTTTTCGTAGTACAACTTCGCCCCCACCGCGCCGATGTCGGGCCGGACGACGTGGCTGACCATCTCGGTGAGCCATTCGGGGTGAATGATCTTGATGTCGTTGTTGAGCAGCAGGAGAACCTCGCCGCTCGCCGCCGCCGCCGCCATGTTGTTGATGGCCGAGAAGTTGAAGGGCGCGTCGTAGTCCAGTACGCGGACTTTCGGCTCTTTCTTCAGCGCCGCGAAATAGGCGTAGGTCTCCGGCTCGCGGCTCTGGTTGTTGACGATGATGATCTCGACGTCGGGGTAATCGGTCTCGCGGAGGATGCCTTCGACCGCCTGCCGGAGCAGCCGGACCTGATCGCGCGTGCCGATGATGATGCTGACCAGCGGACGCGGCGCGGGCGGCTGAAAGACGACCCGGTGAAAGCTGGCGACCGAGGTCGTGACCTCGACCGGCACACCGGTGCGGACGAAATGCTCCGCGAGCGCCCGCCGGGCCGCGTCGTGGGCGTAGTTCTTTTCCTCGCCGTGCAGCGCGACCGAGCCGGGGATGATCCGCCAGTGATAGAGCACGCGCGGAATGTGCCGGATGTGCGACGCCGGAACGCGCTCGACCACCCGCAGCGCCAGATCGTAGTCCTGGCTGCCCTCGAATCCTTCGCGGAAGCCGCCGATCTCGCGCAGCACCGACGTGCGATACACCCCGAGATGCGAGATAAAGTTGTACGAATAAAAGAGTTCCGGACTCCAGTCGGGTTTGAAGTGCGGATCGGACCGGACGCCCTCCGGGTCGATTTTGTCCTCGTCGCTGTAGACGAGGTCGGCGTCGGGGTGCGCCGCGAGTTCCTCGGCGACCAGATAGAGCGAGTGTTCCGGCAGGACGTCGTCGTGATCGAGCAGCGCGACGAACGTCCCGGTCGCGAGTTCGAGCGCCGAATTCGACGCCGCCGAGATGTGGCCGTTGGTCTCGCGAAAGACGACCTTGATGCGCGGATCGGCCTTGGCGTATGTCGTCAGGACCTTCCGGATGTGCCGTTTCGGCGAACAGTCGTCGGCGATGCAGAGTTCCCAGTGGTCGTAAAGCTGCCCCTGAACCGACTCGATGGCCGCGCGGAGCCACCGTTCATCCACGTTGTAAACCGGCATCACCACTGAAATCAGCGGTTTCGCTGGAAGCTGCGCGATGCGCCGGCGGATCGCCGCGCGGTCGGCGTCGGTCAGTGTGTCGTGCCGCTCCACCCACCGCCCGTAGGCCGATTTCTGCTCCGCGCCGGTGGATTCCTCCTTCGCGCGCCGCCGGAAATGCGCCTGCACGGCGGTGGTCCCGCCCGTCCGCCAGAGTTTGAAACCCGTTCCCGCCGCGCGGACCAGCCGGTCCGGATAGCGGGCGTAGTACCCGAGCAGCGGCCCCACGCCCCCGTTCGACGGCGGCGGTGATGCGGTCGTCGCCCGGCCTTTTCGAAAATCGGCGAAGGCGGCTTCTTCATCCGCGCGCTGCGCCAGCCGACGCTGGAGCGCCGTCATGTCGCCGCTCCGCCAGAGCGCGACCGCCCGGCGCGACGCCGACCACAGATTTCCCGGATTTTGCAGGTAAAACCAGAGGAGAGACTTCATAGGAAAGGATGAAGGATGAGGGATGAAGGATGAACAGGAGAAAAAGCCGTTTTGAGTTCTGAGTTTTCAGTTTTGAGTTCGCAGAATCTTTCTGATTCAACCTTCGATACCTTCCGAACGAAACTCAAAACTCAAAATTCAGAACTCAAAACTATCTTTCATCCTTCATCCCTCATCCTTCATCCTTTTTCAGACGGTTGCCGGTACTTCGGCGAAGGAGTCGTCGTACTGGGCGAGGACGTCCTCGGGACGCCCGATGGCCGTGACCGTGCCGTGGTCGAGCCAGAGCGCCTGATCGCACCATCCCCGGACGGTCGCGAGATCGTGCGTCACGAGCAGGATCGTCCCGCCCCGGCGCTTGAAGTCGTTGAGACTGTCGATGCACTTGCGGGAAAACGCCTGATCGCCGACGGCCAGGATTTCATCGACGAGCAGAATGTCCGGCGCGATGTTGATGGCGACCGAAAAGGCGAGCCGCATCTGCATGCCGGAGGAGTAGGTCCGCATCGGCGCGTCGATGAATTCTTCGAGTTCGGCGAAGGCCACGATTTCGTCGAACCGGGCGCGGAGCTGGCGCGGCGTCAGTCCGAGCACGAGGCCGTTGATGAAGATGTTTTCCCGACCGGAAAATTCGCCGTGAAAGCCGAGGCCGAGACTCAGAAGCGCGAGCCGTCCGCCGACGGCGATGCTGCCGGTCGTCGGTTTGTGGATGCCGCACAGAATTTTCAGCAGGGTGCTTTTGCCGGCCCCGTTGCGCCCGACGATACCGAAGGTCGTGCCCGCCGGAACGGAGAAATTCACGTCCCGCAGGGCCTCGATGAACTTCGCCTCGGTCGAGGAACGGAAAATTTCGCCGTTCAGCACCGCTTCCTTGAGCGTCCGGTGCTTGCGCGGCGGATAGCGTTTGAAGGTTTTACTGAGGTTTCGAACCTGAATGGCGTCAGACAAACGAGGGGCTCCGGAACGAAAGTGCGCGAACGGCCATCATGGTCGGCGGCTTTCGGCGGTGTCAACCACGGCGGGACGGGAGCAGGCCGGGAGACAAGGAGACCGGGAGACAGGGAGACAGGGAGACAGGGAGACAGGGAGACAGGGAGACAGGGAGACAGGGAACGAAATCAGGAAGGTCCGTCTTTTTTGTTCTGAAGCAGCCAGATTTCCGGGCGGTTGATCATCGAAACCAGCATCCGGATGATTTCATCGTAATCCTTGTAAAGCTGACGTCCGATTTCGGCGCTCAGGTAACCGCACTTCACCGCAAATTCAATCCAGACCTGAGTTTCCGCGGCCTCGCCTTCACAATCCGACAATTTGGCAACGAACGCCGCCGCGTACCGCCGTTTACGCCAGGCCTCGGCGAAATTGGCGCACACTGACCGGGAAGACCGCCGGACCTGATCGGTCAACGAATAAACTTCTTCTTTGGGGAATTGCGTCGAAACCGAAAAAATCTGCATTCCCGCCTCGAATGCCTTTCGATACACCTCCACATCCCGGTGCGTCAGTATCTTCTTCTTTTCCGCCAAATCTCCCGGTCTCCTTGCCTCCCGGTCTCCTTGCCTCCCGGTCTGGATTCACGCGAAGTAGAGCGAAATCGCGGTCCGGGCGAGGTTGAGCAGGCGGCTCCAGTTGAGTTTGCCGGATTTGGCGTCGTGGAGGCTTTCCCAGACCTTCTCGCGCAGGTGCGCGCTTTCGCGGCGGAAGAGAAATTCGCGGGCGTAGGGCTTGGCGACTTCCAGAAAGTTGAAGTCGGGGTTCATCGTGATGCTGATGCCTTCGAGGGTCATCAGCGCGCGGATGATGAAGGTGAACGAGGCGGGCGTCGAAAACGGATAGCGGTAGACGATTTCGCCCAGATCGTAGGTCAGGTCCTTGAACCGGACCTGCGCGAGGTTGACGTCGAGCTTCCGGCGGAAGAGGTCGGCCACCACGGCGGTGAATTCTTCGAGATCGACCGTGGGCGAAAGGAATTCGAGGCTGATGAGGTCCTGCACGATGCCGTCGTAATCCCGGTCGAGCATGTGGAAGAACGCGCTCACCATCTGGTTCTGGAGTTTCGGGGTGATGCGTCCGACCATCCCGAAATCGAAGAACGCCAGCCGTCCGTCATTCAGGATGAGGATGTTGCCGGGATGCGGGTCGGCGTGGAAGAAGCCGTCTTCGAGCAGTTGCTTGAAGTAGGCGCGGTACATCAGTTCGTTGGCCGACTGCGTATCCACCCCCGCCTCCGCCAGTCCGTCGAGGTCGGTCACCCGGATACCGCGCAGAAACTCCATCGTGAGCACCCGCGACGTGGTGAATTCCCAGACGATCGAGGGCACATGCACGCGCGGCCAGTCGCTGAAGTTTTCGGCGAAGCGTTCGGCGTTGCGGGCCTCGTTGCGGTAATCCATTTCTTCATGGATCACCCGCTCGAACTCGTCGATCATCCCGACCCAGTCGTTGCCCTTGAAAAACCGCTCCGACCGGACCATCCAGCCGGCGATGCGCCGCAGGATGAAGATGTCTTCCT
Organism: Actinomycetota bacterium; assembly: GCA_013298335.1. Lineage (GTDB taxonomy): Bacteria > Acidobacteriota > Blastocatellia > Chloracidobacteriales > Chloracidobacteriaceae > JAAFHI01. The sequence continues at coordinate 715 of JAAFHI010000309.1, read as the reverse complement.
CGATGCGTTCGCGCAGGTTCGGGCGCTGAATCTTGACCGCCACTTCAAAGCCGTTCGGCAGCGTCGCGCGGTACACCTGGCCGAGACTCGCCGCCGCCACCGGCGCGTCGTCGATTTCCGCGAACACCTCGCGGACCGGCTGGCCGAGTTCGCGCTCGACGATGCGGAACGCCTCGGCGGTCGGAAACGCCGGAACACGGTTCTGCAATTTCCCGAGTTCCTCGATGAACGGCACCGGCAACAGGTCGGCGCGGGTGGCGAGCGCCTGTCCGATTTTGATGAAGGTCGGGCCGAGACGGGTCAGCCGGTCGCGCAGCCGGATCGCCTCGCGACGCAACTGGGCCGCGTCGAGCGGCGTTTCGGGCGTGGCCGATCCCTCGCGCTTCGATTTGCGGAGGTCGCGGTAGACGGCGAGCGCAAACCCGCCGAGGACCCAGATGACGACGAACGTGCGGTAGGCACGGTGGACGCGGGCGAACAGCGAACGGCGGATGGAAGGTCGTTCCAAATCGGTGGCGAGCTGACGTTGAAACGCGCTGGTCTCGGCTGGAATGATCGAGGGCATCTCGATGATCGAGGATTGACTCAGATTTGGCGCGGGGAGCACCGCCGGACGTCTTGCAAATCCGGATGAACCGGATGAAGCAGTCTGACGACCTTCCGGGTGAAATTCAACCCCGCGGTCCGTCGCGGAAGGAGGAGGAGCGACGGCGTT
>JAAFHI010000724.1 GCA_013298335.1 Actinomycetota bacterium | reverse complement strand
GGAGGGAGAAGGCCGGGAGATTGAAAGGCCTTGAGCGGACCGTCACGGGAAGGTCGGCTGAAAAGACCCGGTCGTCCGAGGTGGCGACGGCGATCCGAAGGACATGCTCGCCGCCCGTTTTAAAGACATGGCTGAAACGGTAGGCGCCGGGTTCCTCTCCCGGCGTGGCGGGGAGGTCGCCCGCCTCGACTCTTCCCCCGGATTCCCGGATGGACACGCGAACCTTTGCGTCCGACACCGGAAGTTCTCCGCCCGCGAGGCCCCCTTGAACCACTTCCGTGATTCGGAAACCGAATCGGGTTTCGACCTCGGCCACCGGAAATTTCGGCGACCGCTCAATGGTGACCCGGTAATTGCCCTGCTCGGTCCGGATCGTCAGGACCGTCTTTCGACTTCCCTCCGTCGCCGGGGTTTCGGCGGATTTGGGTGGCGCGTGTCCTTCGTCCGCGCGGGCGAACGAAGGACACGCGGCAAGAACCAGCGCGGCAAGGGCCAGGCGGAGAATGGTTTTGGGGATATTCGACATCGGGACGGTCTCCATTGGCGTTCAGTGAGCGTGCGGCTTGCCGTATTGTTCCTGAAGCATCATCTCGGCAGCCTTGACGGCTTTGACGACCTTTTCAGCATAAGCCCGATCGGTACCGGCAAACTTTATGTCCTTGCCCATCTGAATGGCGTCGTCATGGGATTTTCCCGTGAACTGCGAAAGGAAGGCGTCGCCTTCAACTTCCGGCTTTCCGCCGCTTTTCACAACCGTCACGCGCTTGATCCGGATGTCGTTATCGACCGTCAACAAGTACGTCGCTCCTTCGACGGCGACCATGGTGGCGACGCCGACGGCGGCTTTTTCTCCGCTTTTGGTCGTGAAAGCGACGTAGGACATGAAATCGCCGCCGGCCTTGGTTTTGGTCATCTGCATCGTGACCGAGGTTGCGTCGGGAAAAGCGGCCTTGACCTCGGCGGGCGTTGCGTCGGACTTCGGCGGTCCGGACGGGGCTTTGGTTTCGGGCATTTTTTCCATCGGTTTTTCGGTTGGGGCGGATGAACCGCAGGCGCTCGCGAAAAGGGAAAGGGTGATGACGGCAAGAGTTTTCTTCATTGAATTCTCCGGTGATGAGGTGGGATGACCATTCAGGGGAGCGGCGCTCCCACGGCGCGTTCCAATTCCACGCGCGCCAGGAAGACCGCCAGTTGGGCGGATCGAAGTCCCGACAGGGTTTCGATGAGTTTGCGTTGTTCGTTGAGAACGTCGATCAGGCGGAACTGGCCGGCCTCGTATGCCCCGCGAATGACGCGAAGGTTGTCCTCCGTTCCCGGACGAACGTAGCGGGTGATGAGCGTCAACGTTCGGGAGGCGTTCTCGTATCGGGAAAGCGCGACCCTGACCTCCCGCCCGATGGTCAGTTCGAGTCGCTCCCGCTCGGCTCGCGTTCGGGCGACTTCCGCGTTCGCGGCGGCGATGTTGCCGCGATTCCGGTTGAAGAGGGGCAACTCGAAGGAGATTCCCACCGTGAGAAGTCGGTCGTTGTCGCGGACATTGACCAGCCTTCCGCCGGAAATGGAAGAAAACCCGTAGATATCGTCGAAGTAGGCATTGTCCAGAGCATATCGAAACGTCCCGGTGACGTTGGGGATGGCGTTGGCCCGCTGCAACCGGACGGACGCCTCGGCTTTGCGTTCGATCGTTCGGGCGGCGCGAAGGTCGGAGCGGGAAGCCAGGGCGAGCGCAAGGAGACCGTTGGGGACCGGCGGAGTGACCGGATCAAGGCCCGAGCGAATCTTCAATGGGCGATCCTCGGGTAACTTCGTCAGTTCCCTCAGTCGGGCCGCGCTTTCTGAAATGCGCTCGGAAGCGGCGATACGGTCCGCGTCGAGACGGTTGATTTCCACCGCCAGCAGACTCCGCTCCAGCCCCGACGCATCTCCCTCGGAGAATCTCGCCTTGACGATGCGGTACAGCTGGCGGTTGAGGACGACGATTTCCTCGGTCGCCTGGAGCGACTGAACGGCGGAAACGTAGTCGCCGAAGGCCGTCTTGACCTCCGCCCTGAGGATGCGTTCGGCGTCGGCGAACCGGTTGCGCGAGGCTTCGACTTCCAGCGCGGCAACCTCGATTCTTCGGCCACGCTTTCCGCCGATTTCAAATGGGTAGTTGACGCCGAACAGGTACCCGTTCTCGGGGGCCGAAACTGGATTTCGAGTTCTTTCCAGATCCAGAACAGGGTTCGGTCTCGTTCCCGCCTGTCGAAGTTCGCCTTCAGCCCGTTCGACTTCCCGGCGGGCCGCTTCAAGGACCGGGTTGGCGGAAAGAGCCATTTCCGCCAACCGGTCGGCGGTGAGTCCATCGACTGGATCGATGAAGTCCGCCGACTTTGGAAGGTCGGGCGACGGCGCAAGCCCATCGTTCTCTTGAGGGGTGTCGCCGACCGCGCCTTGTCCGGCAACGGCGACAACCTGCGAGAACGAAGGACCGTTCAGAAGCGAGGCCATCGATACCAGGATGAGCGCGAACGAGAACCATGAGCGCATGAACTATTTCCCCTCGAGTTCCTTGGCGCGCAATTCATGATACTTGGCGAGTTCGTCGGCCTCGATGGCCAGCGTCTCGGCGGCCTTGATATACCGCTCGCAGTGAAGGCGCATCTTCTTGATGTCCCCGGCCTCCATCGAGGATTTGGGCTGATAGGACCATTTTTTGTAATCAGCCAGCATTTTCCGGTGGGACTGCGCGTCCTTGCGGGCCTCGTCCGCCTTCTGGCGGTACATTTCGCCCATGGCGCGATGCTCCTGCGGGGTCTTTGGGGCTTCGACCTTGGCGGGAATATTTTGCGGGACTCCGGGCCCGGACCGAGCCGGGACCGGAGCGGTGAGGGCGCCGACGAGCGCGGCGCCCAGGAGAAGACGGGTGGCGAAAGGGAGGTTTGTGGACACGGGATTCACTCCTTTGATGGTGGTTTCACGAAACGCCCGGCGCGACCGGATCGGCGACCGACCGACCGCGACGGACACCGAACAACAACACTCC
>JAAFHI010000741.1 GCA_013298335.1 Actinomycetota bacterium | reverse complement strand
CTGTTCGCGCCATTCGTCCATTCACGCGGCGGGCGTGGTGATCTCGCCCCAGCCGGTCCACGAACTCGTGCCGGTGTTCAAGGTGAAGACGAAGGACCGCGAAACCGGCGCGGAGGTCGAGGCGCTGGCCACGCAGTACAACATGAACGACCTCGAAAAAGCCGGGATGCTCAAGATGGACTTCCTCGGCCTGACGACGCTCACGATCATCGAGGACTGTCTGACCAACATCGAGCGCGCCAACGGCGAGAAACCCGACCTTTCGCGCATTTCCTACACTGATCCCGGTGCGCTGAAGATGTTCGCCGACGGCAGCACCGAAGCGGTGTTCCAATTTGAAGGCGACGGCATCAAGGAAATCACGCGGCGGCTCAAGCCGGACGGCCTCAACGACATCGTCGCGCTCAACGCGCTCTACCGTCCCGGCCCGCTCGACTCGGGAATGGTGGACGACTACATCGAGCGCCGCCACGGACGCCGCCGCATCACCTACGATTTCAAGGACTTGAAGGACGTTCTCGAAGCGACCTACGGCGTGCCGGTGTTTCAGGAACAGATCATGGCGATCTTCCAGAAACTCGCGGGCTACACGCTCGGGGAAGCCGACCTTGTCCGGCGCGCGATGGGCAAGAAGAAGCGCGAGGAACTCGACGCGCACAAGGCGACCTTCTTCAAGCAGGCGCAGGAGCGCGGCCACGAACTTCCAAAACTCGAAAAGCTCTGGCAGCAGCTCGAAGGCTTCGCGGACTATGCTTTTAATAAATGTCTGACCGGCGACGCCGAAATCATGAACGCCGATACCGGGGAAACCTTCACCATCGGGCAACTCGCCTCCGGTGAAGTCGCGCCGTTCCGGACGTTCAGCTTCGACGGTTCGAAGATCATCCTGAACGACATCGTCGAAGCATTTCCCACCGGCGAAAAGGAAGTCGTCGAACTCGAACTGGAAAACGGGAAGACGATTCGCTGCACGCTCGACCACAAGTTCCACACCGACGAAGGGTTCCTGCCGTTGCGGGAAATCCTCGACCGTGGCCTGGAACTTCATTCCGCGGTAACGGAACTTTCCGAAGACCTTCCTTCTTCCGATGCGGAAAAGCAGGCAGCGGCGACAGTCGCCGTTTCGGGAAATTTTTTTGCCGATTCAAATTTTCACCACAGAGACACAGAGTCGGCACAGAGCTTCACGGAGATTTCTTCTCCGTGGTCCTCTGTGAAACCTCCGCGCCTCTGTGGTGAAAAAAATACTGAAACTGCTTTCCTTGGATGGACCGGTTTCGAAAAAGTAAAAATCACGCGCGTGACGCCGGTCGGGATCGAACCGACCTACAACATGACCATGCGCGCGCCGCACCATAACTATTTCGCCAACGGTATTCTGACCGCCAACAGTCACTCGGTCTGTTACGGCGTCCTCGCCTACCAGACGGCGTTTCTGAAGGCCCACTACCCGGCGCATTTCTGGGCGGCGGTGCTTTCGAACGAACTCAACAACACCGACAAGGTCGCGCGGTACATCGAAAGCGCGCGGTCACAGGGCATCGAAATCCTCCCGCCGGACGTGAACATCAGCCGGCATGCCTTTACCTCGACCAACACGCAGATCCGCTTCGGACTGATGGCGATCAAGGGCATCGGCGAATCGGCGGTGGACGCCATCGTCGCGGCGCGCGAAAAGGGCGGGCCGTTCAAGTCGGTGTTCGACCTCGCCGAACGGGTCGATACGCGCTCGGTCAACCGGCGGGTGTTTGAAAGTCTCGTCAAATCGGGCGGATTCGACGGGCTGCCCGGCACGCGGGCGCAGAAGTTCGCCGCCATCGAGGCCGCGCTCGAAAGCGGAGCGCGGGCGCAGCGCGACCTGTCGAGCGGACAGGCGTCGCTCTTCGGCGGTTTCGAGGACACCTCCATCCACGCCGAGGAAACCCTGCCGAACGTGCCCGACTGGACGGAAAAGGAAACCCTCGCGGGCGAAAAGGCCACCGTCGGGTTCTACGTCACGGGGCATCCGCTCGCGGCCTACCGCGACATTCTCGACCGGGTGAAGAGCATTCCCTACGACAAGCTGAAGGACTGCGCGCACGGCACGACCGTCCAGATGGGCGGCGTGGTGGTCGGTTACGCGGTGAAGAACACGAAGAAGGGCGACCGGTTCGCGGTCTTCACGCTGGAAGACGAAACCGGCTCGCTCGAAGTCATCGCCTGGCCGGAGACGTTCAAGAAAATCGGCGACCGGCTCGCGGAAGACACGGTCGCGCTGATTACCGGACGCCTCGAAATCGGCGAGGACGGCAATCCGTCCAAGATCATCGCCGAAACCGCCGAGTCGCTCACCGGCCTGCGCGAACGCCGCGCGAGCGCGATGAAACTTTATTTTCCCAACGGCAGCCTGACGGAAACGAAGGTTGACCGGCTCTACGGCCTGCTCGACCGTCACCGCGGCGACTGCGCGGTCGCGTTTTCGGTCCAGTTACCGACCGGGGCGCTGGCGACGGTTCGTCCGCACGACTACATCCGGGTCAAGGCGACGCCGGAACTGGCCGCCGAAATCAAAACCATCTGTCCGCAATGCGACGTGCAATTCAACTGAAAAGGTTCAGAGTCCCCCGCTTCAGCGGGGAAAAGACGGAATCCCCGCTGAAGCGGGGGACTCTGAACAACGAAAGAAGTTAGAGAACTCAATCCATGCTCGAACTGACCGACAAGCCCGCCCCGCAAGAGACCGAACGCTCACGCCTGCCGATTATCCTCGGCGCGGCCTTTCTGCTGCTCGTCGGCGTGGTCGCCGGGGCCATCTGGTGGGGACAGTATTCGCAGGCGCGGGCGGCGGCGGCGCGGACGGAAGGCATCATCCGCGCGGGCACGCCCGAGTTCGACGCCTATCTCCGCGACCAGAAACTCGTCATCAACAAGATCGAACGCTGGGAAGCCGAGGGCAATCTCGGCTGGCGCTACGACATTCAGTGCGTGGTGGACAACACCGGC
>JAAFHI010000450.1 GCA_013298335.1 Actinomycetota bacterium | reverse complement strand
GAGGTCGCCGTGGGAAAAAACGGGGTCTTCGGGGGGCGCCTCTGATTTCAGCCGCGAAACGAGGTCTTCGGGCGTCCGGACGCCGGGATAGACCGACAGATCGACCTCGCGGTCGATTTTGCCAATCCGCATGAGTTCGTCGAGTTCGGCCAGACGTGCCGCAATTCGCGAATCAAACGGACACCCCCTGATTGAAATCGCCTGTACTTGGCGGATTGCCTCCGCGAACGCCTCGACGCAGCGGTTTTCGTCTCCGATGAATTCCGAAAGGGGCTTTCCCGGTACGGCGCGCGTCACCAGGCATTCCCACCCGGCATTTTCATCGTGGAGAATGACTTCCGGGACGTTGATCCGGCCTTGCAGCCAGACCAGAACCCCGGCTTCCCGGCCCACGCTGAAGGTGGTATCGGCGAAGGTCTTCCGGGAAATTTTCAGGAAGAAAAGAGTATTCTTTTTCGTGCCCCGGTACACCCGGGCGGGTGATTCGCCGACGGTGTCGCGGACCACTTCCGCGCCATCGAGGAATTCGAGCACCGACTTCGGCAGTCTGAACTTCATGTTTCGGATTCACCTCGAAACGTTCAAAGTACCGCGAACATACAAAGGAGTGGCCGGTTTGGGAAACCGTGCCTACCAGAAATGCCGGCGGGTCGTCTGACGGCAAACCACTTCATTCGGGAATCAGAACATGGAAATAATCCTTGAACGCTGCGCGGTGCGAAGTTTTCGTCCGGGTGACGAAGTCTCCCTCGCAACCCACGCGAACAACCGGAAGGTCTGGCGGAATCTGCGCGACCGTTTTCCCCATCCCTACACCGTGGCCGACGCCGAGTGGTTCATCCAACTCGCCATTTCTGGAATCCCGGAGTCCCATTTCGCCATTACGGTTGACGATTGCGTCATCGGCGGCGCGGGTTTCAATCTTCAGGAGGACGTCTCGCGGCGTTCGATCGAATTCGGATACTGGCTCGGCGAACCCTTCTGGGGCCGTGGCCTCGCCACTGACGTGGCTCGCGCGATGGTTGAATACGCCTTTGCAACCTATGACGTCTGCCGGGTTTACGCGACCGTCTACGGCTGGAATCCGGCCTCCGCGCGGGTGCTTGAAAAGGCCGGGTTCGAATACGAAGGCCGCCTGCGAAACAGTATCTACAAGGACGGCGAAGTGACCGATTCGCTGATGTACGCCGTGGTCCGGTAGCGGCGAAATCGTGTCACGGTTCAGCCCGGTCGTTGCCCTGCCCTCAAGGACAGGGCGATTTACCAAACAAGCCTCGTAATGGTCTTTGAAAAATTGTTTCGGTAATACGCGGTTGGTTCGACTCCGGCAAGGCGCGAATGCGCCGGCAGAGAATAGCCGCGCCCGTCAGGGCGTGGTTGGTCCGGCAACCACATCCGGAGCGCCGACGGCGCGGCACAAAAACCGAGGTGCCGCCGCTTCGCGGCTCACGATTTTTCCCGCCAATTCACCCCGGCCTGACGGCCGGGGCTATTCTCTGCCGGCGCATCCGCACCTTTTTATTACCGATTCAAATTTTCAAAAACCATAACGAGGCTCAAACCGGTTTGCCTGACTCCTGAGCCCCGTTCACGGGGCTTGAAACGAAATAGCCCTGTCCTTGAGGGCAGGGCAAACGGCGACGGCTGAACAGTTTGGAACTTTTTTTCATCCGGCATGATCCGTTTTCCCGCTTTTTGTCGCGTAAAGGATTGAGAGCCTTTTTTCTCGAACCGAACATTTGAAAACCGCCCAGGAGGAGAGACCGTGAAAGTACGCAACGGACGATGGTTCACGCTGTGTTTGTGCGCGGGTTTGCTCGGCGTCGGCGCGGTCGCTCAGGGCGATCCCGACGCGGGGACCCGCGATGCCTTCATTTCAACCCGCCGTGCCCCGGTGAAACAGCGCGCCAACGCGCACCGCGCCAACGCCAGACCCAACGGCGTCACGCCCGCCGGCCAGTCGCTCGGCGTCGGATACACCGTCTACACGATGAACAAGGCGGGAACGCCGGTGCGGGTCAGCCCGAATCAGGAATTTCATACCGGGGATGCCCTGCGCTTCCTGGTCGAGTCCAATTCCGACGGCTATCTCTATGTCTTCAATCGGGATGGCGAAAATCCGGCCAAGATGATCTATCCCAGCCCGGTGCTTCAGGCCGGATCGAACCGCATCCGGGCGCACGTTCCGTACCAACTGCCCTCGGCCCACGAGGACGCCGAACGGCAGTGGTTCCGCTTTCTGAGCGAGACGCCGACGCGGGAGGAACTCTGTTTCGTGGTGACGACCGAGCCGCTGCCCGGCATTCCCGTCGGACGGCAACTGGTGGCCTACGGCGAGACCTACCAGAAGGCAAGCTGGACCGCCCCGACCGACGTCTGGAACGTGATTCAGACGGCGCTCAACCGTCCGGCGCGGGAAACCAACGAACTGTTCATCGGAACGCAGCAGAAGGCGAGCGAAATGGTCGCGGTGTCGCGTGAAATCGGCCTCGCGCCGAGCGATCCGCCGCCCTCGAAGGTGAAATACAACGCCGAAGCCGCCAACCGGATGCTCGTTTCGCGGGTCGAGCTGCGCAGCGCGGGAAAGCGCTTTCCCGGAAATTGAACCCGGTCGAATCCGGGAACCCCGAAGGATCACGCATCGTACGCGCGCGCGATCCTTATATACATGGAGCAGCACCGTTCAGAGTCCCCCGCTTCAGCCGGGGAAAAGGGTCGTCGCGGCACATCCGCCGGACGATTTTTCGGGATAATTCACACATTCTCCCCGCTGAAGCGGGGGACTCTGAACAGGAGAACACTCATGAACCGACGTCCGGAGAGACGAGGACGGCGGCGGCTGACCGACCCTTTCACGCGGGGCAGCGGGGCCGTCGCCCTGTCGCTTTTTTTTCTGCTTTGCACACCTTTTGGCGCCCTCCCCACCAGTGCCCAGACCGAAACGCCCGTTCCGTCGGCGGTTTCGGCGCGGCCATTGTCGCCGGGCGTCGCGGTTGAGGGATCGCTTTCGAGCAAAACGCCTGTCGCTTTCTCGCTGAAACTCGACGCGGGCGAGGCGGCGTTGCTTGAAATCGAGCGAATCTTTGCCGACCCGGCCCTTTCGCTGACCTTCCCCGACGGAACGCTCATCAAGGAAATGGGCGCACGGGGATTTCGGACCGGCCCGATGCGGTTGGTCGTGGTGGCCCCGGTCGCTGGAGACTATCGGATACAGATCAACCGGAAATCCATTTCCGTGCCGGAAAGCGCCTTCAAACTGGTCTGGAAGGAGCGCCGGAAGGCGACCGACGCCGATCAGGCGCTGTTTGACGCCGAACGACTGCTGACCGAGGCCGAGGCATCGGCCAAAACCCGGACGCCCGAGGGAAAACGCATCGCTTTCGAAAAATTCGAAGCGGCGCTCGGCAAGGCGCGGGCGGCAGGCGACCGCGACTGGGAGGGCGGCATCCTCTTCCGGACGGGTTTCACGCGCATCAACGTCAACGAATATCCGAAAGCCCTCGAAACCTTCCAGCAGGCGCTGCCGGTTCTGCGCGAAGCCCGCAACCGGGCGGGTGAAGCCGCAACCCTGCACCATATCGGCGTTTCGCATGCCTTTATGAACGACCGCCCGAAAGCCATCGAGTTTTACGAGCAGGCCGTCACGGCGTGGCGCGCCATCGGCGACCGGGAGGGCGAAGGCGCGACGCTGTCCGATCTTGCCCCCGCCTATTCCGCGCTCGGCCAGAAAATGAAGGCGCTCGAAATCTACCAGCGGGCGGCGCTGACCCTCCGGGCCATTGGCGACGAAAGCCGCGAGGCCTGGGTGCTCAACAACATGGCGACGGTCTATTCGCAGGTCGGCGAGCCGCAACTCGCGCTGGACGCGCTCCGCCTCGCGCTGCCGCTCGGTCGCTCCTCGGGCGACACGTCGATGGAGGCGCTCACGCTCGGCAATACGGGCCGCGAATACTACAACCTCGGCGAAAACGAAAAGGCGCTCGAATATCTCCAGCAGGCCATCGCGTTGTGGACCGAAGCCAACGACCGGGGCGGACAGGCCAACGGCATCGCGAACCTCGGCACGATGCGGCTTTCGACCGGGAAACCGAAAGAGGCGTCCGAAGCATTTCTGCGCGCCATCGAACTGTATCGCGCGGTGGCCGACAAACGCGGCGAAGCGCAGACGATGGCGAATCTCGGCAATGCCTATTCGGAAATGGGCGACCACGCCAAAGCGACCGCCACGCTCGAAGACGCCGTCGCGCGGCTCAGGGCGATTGACCAGCGGGCCTACGGGAACGCGATCACCCAGCTT
>JAAFHI010000962.1 GCA_013298335.1 Actinomycetota bacterium | reverse complement strand
GAAGTTCAGAGTGTAGTTGCGGATTTCCTGCTTCGCTTCAGCGGCATTGCTGGCGAAGACATCGCTGGCGGGGTGCATGGTGCTCATCTCAGTTCCCCGCCTTGCGCGCCGTCTGCTCGCCGACGGCGGTCTCGTAACGTGCGTCGTCGCGGATCACGCGCGGCACGCCGACGCGCGGCTCGACCGAGGTGACCGGCTCGTACACGACGCGCCTCTTCTCTTCGTCGTAGCGGACTTCGACGTTGCCGATCAGCGGGAAATCCTTGCGGAACGGATGACCGACGAAACCGTAGTCGGTCAGGATGCGCCGCAGGTCCGGATGGCCTTCGTAGACGATGCCGAACAGATCGAACGACTCGCGTTCGAACCAGTTGGCGACCGGCCAGATGCCGGTGACGGACGCGACGATCGGCAGCGCGTCGTCGGCCGCGTAGGCGGTCACACGCACGCGGCGATTGTGCTGCACCGACAGCAACTGGGCGACGGTCGCGAAGCGACGGCGCGCGTTGCCCTGGACGACCTGGCCCTCGAAGCTGTCGGCTTCGCGGCTCATCGTTTCGCCGTAGCGGAAACGGCCGACGCCGCGGCCTTCGACGCCACGGCTGAAACCTTCGGAGGACACGTCGGTGTCCCATTCGTCGCTGCCGTAGCCGAGATAGTCGACGCCGCAGAGGTCGACCAGCGATTCGAAGCCGAATTCATCGCGGAGGGCTTCGCAGCCGGCGAGGTAGTCGGCGACCGGAAATTCGATGCCGACTTCGCCGCGCGGTTCGGCGACGGAGACTTCGGCACCGGGGAAGCGCGCGCGCAGACGATCGGCGAAGGTGTGGGCGGTCTCGCTCATGTCAGAACACACCCTGCGGGTTGTCGCCGAAGTTGGTGCCGCGACGGATTTTCTTCTGCAGCTGCAGGATGCCGTAGACCAGCGCCTCGGCCGTCGGCGGGCAACCCGGGACATAGACATCGACCGGAACGACACGATCGCAACCGCGCACGACCGAATACGAATAGTGGTAGTAGCCGCCACCGTTGGCGCAGCTGCCCATCGAGATCACCCACTTGGGGTTGGGCATCTGGTCGTAGACCTTGCGCAGCGCCGGGGCCATCTTGTTGCACAATGTGCCGGCGACGATCATCACGTCGGACTGGCGCGGCGACGGACGGAACACGACGCCGTAGCGGTCGAGGTCGAGGCGCGCCGCACCGGCGTGCATCATCTCGACCGCGCAGCAGGCCAGACCGAAGGTCATCGGCCACATCGAGCCGGTCCGCGCCCAGTTCCACAGCACGTCGAAGCTGGTGGTGACGAAACCCTGCTCCAGGAGCGGGTTGCCTTCGGTGGAGAGCAGGCTCTCCGGACGGAGGATGTCGTCGACCCGCCCTTCCGGGATCGGGTTGTTCGCGAAATCCGCGACCTTCTGGACGGTTTGGATCACTCCCATTCCAGTGCCCCTTTCTTCCACACGTAGATGAAGCCGATGAACAGCAAGGCGAGGAACACGCCCATCTCGATCAGACCGAACACGCCGAGCTCGCGGAACACCAGCGCCCACGGATAGACGAAGGCGATTTCGAGGTCGAAGACGATGAACAGGATCGCGATGAGGTAGTAGCGCACGTCGAACTGCATGCGCGCGTCCTCGAATGCGTTGAAACCGCATTCGTAGGGCGAGAGTTTTTCGGGACTAGGCCGCTTGGGGCCGAGGAAATTGCCGATGAGGATCAGTGCGATGCCGATCCCGGTGGCAACGATCAGAAACAGGAGGGTCGGCAGATATTCGGCCAGCACGCGTTGTTCTCTCTGCGTTGTGTGGTGTCGACGGAACGCCCCAGTCGGCAGTCGCGTCGCCGAAACCATTGTCCGGCTCTGCGGACTCGCCGCGGCCCGAGGTGATCCGTCCCCCCCGAAAAAAACCGCACGGATGTGCGGGGCTCTCTTCTCCGGAACGAATCGGTCGTCTTCCTGACCGCAGATCCATCCTTCCCTGCATGGATCTTCAGGATTGGTGCCCAAGGGGGGACTCGAACCCCCACGACTTACGTCGCTACCACCTCAAGGTAGTGCGTCTACCAATTCCGCCACCTGGGCAATCCTGTGTCTCCGCACCATGCCGCGTGCGAAGTCCGACAATTGTAAGGAGATGTCGCGAGAAAACGAAGCCCCTTCTGCGATGAAATCGTCATCCGACGACGCATCGGTCGCATTTCAGGCAAAAAACGCCGGAATGCGTGCCCTTTCCGGACCGGAAACGCGTGTGGCGCTCCGTATCCGACCTCGCGCCGGTCGTTCGGGCGA
>JAAFHI010000346.1:1646-4986 GCA_013298335.1 Actinomycetota bacterium | reverse complement strand
GCCTTCGAATCGAAAATGCCGTCCCATGTATAGTCGATCCCCTGTTCGCTCAAAAAGAACCCGTCGGCCTGCGCGCCCAGTGGATTGACGCTGAAGACATAGGCCCGCTGACGGTCATTGTAGGTGTCGAGCATCAGCGTGACGTAATCGTCCTCGCCGATGTTGTCGCGTTTGCTCACACGGGCGCGAATCGCGGCGGGAGCGCCATCGAACGCATGAAACGCCACGTACAGGCGATCCCTGTCGCGGCACAGAAAGGCTTCGGTTCGTTCCGAGGGGGTTGAATTGTCGCCAGGCTCGACCTGGAAGCGCAGTTCGACCCGCGTCGCGTCCTTCCATTCGTCGCCGTTCATCACGCCGTCGATGACCGGGGCGGTCGTGACAACCGGAAGCGTGACGGACGGCGGTTCCTCGCCAAAGCATGGGTCGCCAGCGAACGAGGCCGACAGAACCAAAAGCAACGCGACCCTTCGAAACATGGGAACTACTCCGTTGAAATCCTGACTGTTCGCTTTTTTGGCGTTTATCCGGCGGGTTTGACGGAAACAGCCGCGACCCGCAACAGACTGTAGACGTCCCCACTCGAATCCCGGTCGATACCGACTGAAAAGGTTCCGCGAATAACGTAGGGCACGGTCGTATCGTTTACTTCGGACTTCCCGCTATCCATACGGACCAGAACCAGATGCTGAATTTGCGGCGGGATTCCGAAACAGCATCCATTCGGAGACTGGGCCAGCAAGAATTCAAACTGTTTCGGGTCCGGATTATAGAGCGGCATCACAAAGCCAGTGATTTCGACGGTTCGTCCGTCAAGCTGCTTGAGCTTTGGAGGCGGGGGCTGGTCTTTCTGTGGGGGAAGATTGGCGTCGAACCGGTAATCCGCGTCCCTGATGTAATCGAAGTCGAGCTTGACGACGCCCCCCTGATTAGTCATGCCCGCTCCCTTCGCCGGGGGCTGCTTCTGGAATAAGCTGGTCACCAGAATCCCGGCGAGCAACACAATCAGGCCAAGAGTGAGGTGTTTTCCCGAAATCCGGGGCGTGGTTGCCATACAATTCGACCTCGACTGTTTGGATATTGGCGTAGTTGACTGATGGTCAGACCGGTCCCCATCGGGGCTGAGGCTTTGCTGTTATGGACAGGGGTTTTTCGCCGGGACACAGGAAGGTCCCGAACCAGGAACAGGTAAAAAACAGTAAAGCGTACCTTCGTACATTGGGCGTACATTGGGAGCCCCTCAGCCGGTGTGCTTCTTTTCACTCTGGAAACTCGGAAAGTCAGCGCCGATACCCATACTCGGCCAGACGTGTGCCCATCTGATCGTAGAGCGCCCCGTCATCGGGGGCCTCGGTTGCCAGACCTTCGACATAGCGGTTGTACATGGAAAATGCGGCGGCAATCAGGACGGTATCGTGGATCGCCCGGTCGTCGGCCCCCGAGGCGCGCACCCGCGCAATGTCTTCGGGAAGAACCAGCCGCCCATCCAGTCGTACTTTGTCCGCAATCGCCAATAATGCGGTGAGTTTTGGAGAAACCGGGAAAAGGGAATCTCCCGCCAGAATCGCGTCCACGAGTCCGGCGCCTTCACCCAGGTGATGGCGTGCCACGGCGGCATGCGAGCGGGTACAGAATCGGCACTCGTTCCCAGCCGAGACGGCGGTCGCGATGACTTCGCGCTCCGCGGGCGTCAAGGAGGATGGCCCGCGCAGCAAAGCGTCCGCCAGTTCGCGCAGGTGAAGCGCCGTTTCGGGATATGCCTCCAGCGGGCCGGAAATGCCGGGAAAACCTTCAGGAAGTTGGATATGGGGCATCGTGCTTGCGTCCTTGGTGGCCGGTTTTCGCCGGCTCATCTCAACAGAAATTCAAAAGCCATGGCCAATCCGAAGACCACGCCGAAGAGTCCGGCGAACGTTCGAATGATGAAGTTGAGGGTTGTAAACCGAATGGCCGTCAGGTGAAGCGGCAGGCCGACGAGCCAGCTCATCGCCATCATCCCCAGAATGGACCCGACGCCGAACACGGTCAGATAGGTCAGCTTGAGCCGGATCGTGGGAATGAGGGGAACCAGAATCAAAAGGAGCGTCGCGCTCCCCGCCAATCCATGAACCATCCCGACGAGCAGGGGGCGCAAACCAACCCCCCGCTCGCCCGTTCTTCGGGTTTCCCCGGCCTCCGGACCGGGACCGCCAGATTTCTCCTCGACGGCGGCGGCTTCCGCGCGATCCCGGAAGGCCCGCCAAAGCGCATTCCCGCCCAGCGCGATCAACATCAGCGCGACCAGAAACTCCGCCGGACGAAGATGCTCCTCCCGCAAATTCAAACCGAGCGCCGTTACCTCCACGCCCGCCACCAGGATTGAAACGGAATGCCCCAATCCCCACCAACCACCGACGATCATGGCCCTGAATTGACCGCGCCGTTCGCTGACAATGGTCGAAACCGCCGCGAGGTGATCCGGTTCAACCGCGTGTTTCAGCCCGAAAACCAAGCTGTAGGCCAGAATTGAAACCACCGACAAGGAACTCGGCTTTCCGTCAGCCCCGAGAAGGTGACCGATGGTCCCGCGCGGCGCATTCAACCAGAACCAGCCCAAAATCACGCCGCCCACGGCGAGGGCCGCCCCAAAATACCAGTGGCTGGAAGAAACGCGATTCCACCACGGGGTTTTGACCGAAACCGCGCGTTCGGGACTCCCCCTCATGACGAGGCCCCACCGATGTCGCCAGTCAGGGTAATCGGCGACCGGCGACTTGAAATGAGGCGCATTTCGTTGAAATCCCATTCCACAACGGCCAGTGTCGAGGCGGAAGCGACAACCGTGAACATCCGCTCCCCGTTTTGGGTGATGACGCTTTCCGATTCGGAAAAATCAAGGACGCGGTCAAGGCCGGTTCGGTTACAGACGAAAACAGGGGCGCCGGTCTCCCTCGAACGTTGCTCCCAGCACCCGTCCGGCCCATGTGGACGCGGACACCACGCCGCCGCCGAGACGAAGGCCTCCGCTCCCGCTTCCCGCAGTTTCCCGGCGAGTTCGGCGGTGTAGGCATCGGCGCAGATCAGCAACCCGACCCGAATGCCGTCGAGCGTGATCACCGACCCGCCCTCCCCGGCGGTTGCCCACCCCTCCGAAACCGCGATGACCCGGTTTTTCCGGTGGCGACCGACGACCCTTCCGCCACGGTCGATGACGAACAAGGAATTGAACAGGCGTTCGTTGAACGGATCCCGCTCAGGGTGCGACAAAAAGAGGACGATGTCGTGCCTTGCCGCCAAACGCGAGCATTCGGCAATCCACGGATCGGGCGGATTGGAAATCCAGCCGGTTCCGATTGCCTCC
>JAAFHI010000346.1:0-1636 GCA_013298335.1 Actinomycetota bacterium | reverse complement strand
ATTGCCTCCTCGAACCCATAGCCCGGAACGGAGAGTTCGGGTGTCAGGACCCACTGGGCCCCGGCAGAAGCCGCCTGCTGGATACCCGCTCGAATCAACCGCCGGTTGTATTCGAGGTCGCCGAGGACCGGGGCCAGATGCAGAAACGCGATGGATTGAGTAGCCATTCGGTCGCGGGAACCTTTCGGATTTGATGCCAAATCCTCATTTTTGGGGTGACGTTTCAATCGCTTTTTTCGTTTTATTGAAAATTACAAGTTAAGATTATTCCTATTCAGGATAAATTGTGTTTTACTTCTTGGCAACCGGTTCAGGATTATTTCTCTGCCAAGGAGTTCTCTGGTGCGTACTTTTCGTGATTTCACGTTCGGGTTTCGAACGATTTCCCTTTTCCTCGTTTTCTTCGCGGCGTTCCCGTTTCCCGCGCGGGCGCAGAGCGGTGGATCGATCCGCGGTCGGGTGACGCTCGAAAGTTCGGCCACCCCGGTTGAACGGGCCATCGTCACGATCCTCCAACTCAAGCGGTCCGTTGTGACCGACGCGGACGGCAACTTCACGTTCGCCAATGTCCCGGCGGGGACCTACGACGTTTTCGCTCACCTTGACCGGGTTCCCGACCTCGTCAAGCGGGTTGAGGTCGGCGGCGGCGAGGCGGAGGTGGATTTTGCCCTGAAACTGCGGGCCGAAACGGAACAGGTGGTCGTCACCGCCACCGGCGGGGAGGAAACCTCAACCAGCTCGATCCAGTCGGTCACGACCGTTTCCGCGCTCGACCTGGCGCAGCGCGCGCCGGTTTCACTGGGCGAAGCCCTCGACCGCGAACCCGGCATCGCCAAACGGGCCTTCGGCCCAGGGAATTCCCGTCCCGTGATTCGGGGATTCGACGGCGACCGGGTCCTCGTCACGCAGGACGGAATAAGCATCGGTTCGCTCGGTTTCCAGTCCGGGGACCACGGTGAACCGATTGATGTTCAGGGCCTCGAAAAAATTGAAGTCGTCAAAGGTCCGGCGACCCTGCTTTACGGCGGGACCGCAATCGGTGGGGTGGTCAACGCCATCAGCGGCAACGACGAGCAGCACCCCGGATTGCAGGGCTACTTCACCGCCCTCGGCGGATCGGCCAACGGGCAGGGCGGGGTGAGCGGGGGCATCAAGTACGGTCGTGGGAACTGGATGTTTTTCGCCAACGGCGGCGGCCAGCGGACCGGTGACTTTGAAACGCCATCCGGCACGGTCTTCAATTCATTTTCGCGCAGCGGCAATGCCTCCGGCGGACTCGGATACTACCGATCGAAAGGCTTCATGACCTTTACCTATCGCCGTTCGAACAACAACTACGGCATCCCCGCCGACGTGCGCGAGGAAGAGCCTGAAATTGTCCGCATCAATCCGACCCTGAACAGCTTCAAAATTGCCGGCGGACTGCGCGACCTGGACGGGTTTTTCACCGGAGCGCAGTTCCAGGTTCAAATCAACCGGTACAAACATGGGGAATTCGACGTACCCACCGGCGCGCTTGGCACTGAATTCATCAATAACACCGTGTTCTACCGGGCAATGGCAGACCACCGGAGAATCGGGAAGTTCACCGGCACATTCGGGGTTTCCGGACTGCACCGGGATTACGTCTCGACGG
>JAAFHI010000480.1 GCA_013298335.1 Actinomycetota bacterium | reverse complement strand
CGCCGCCGCCCGGCGTCCGCCTTCGTGCTGCCCTGCCAGTCCCGCCGCAATGCCCTCGATGGATTGGTTCAAGTCGGCGAACAATTTCCCGCCGAGCGTGTTTTCGGAAAAATCCCCCGCGTTTTCGACGCCGAAGCGCTGGACGCGCAGGAACATGTCGCACTGTTTCCTGTAAACCACATTCATGGTTTCGTTCTCTCTTTCAAATGATGTGTTCGCCAGTGACGAACGGAACATAAAAAGGCAAACGACGTGCCACGAACAATTCCAACCCGAAGAAATCCTGGTAAAATATTGAAAATAAACAACCAAAGGTAGGAAAAATTCTGAAATTCCGCGAAATAACAGCCCCAGGACCGGGTGTAACGGAGAAAAGGTACGGCATGACGGACCCAGGGCGCGTCGTGTCGGAGCCAACCCTGTTCGGAACCGACCCAAGGCGGAAAATTCACGAAAATTCCCCGAAATGACGGGGCCAGGCCGTCTCATGATTTCCAAAAGGTTCATCATTTCAGGGAAAAGGACGGCCATGACGGCGAAAATGGTCGAAATAAAGGCCAATTACCCGAAATGGGAGGGAAAGAGCATGGTGATGAACCGGAAATCCGTCGGTGCAACAACCTCGAAAGCGATTCTGACGGGTCAAAAGGTAGGAGGGACGGGCTTTAACGTTCTTTAACATTACGTAACGTTAAAGAACGTTAAAGGCTTCTGAAGAAAGGAACCGTTGTTTCTAATGCACAATTACAACTCCGATCGATGGTTTTGAAACGCGCCGGGTAACTGTGAAACGGTATTCAATCCCCCCAAAACCGGATTTTCGACCTTGACCTTTTGCGGGTCGGGTTGGAAAGTCGCCTTTTCGCGTTTTTCATCCTCACGCCCTTCCCGACCGAGAACTCATGTCCCATTCCCTCTCTCCCGTAGAACTGATTCGCCGCAAACGCGACGGAGAAATCCTTTCCGACGACACAATTCAGGGGTTCATCCAGGCGTACACCGCCGGTGAAGTGCCCGATTACCAGATGTCCGCGTTTTTGATGGCCGTTTTCCTTAAAGGAATGACCGTCGAGGAAACACGGGCGCTCACGCTCGCGATGCTGCATTCGGGCGCGGTGATCGACTTTTCGGATATCCCCGGTTTCAAGGTGGACAAGCACAGCACCGGCGGCGTCGGCGACAAAACCTCCCTCGTGCTCGCGCCGGTGGTCGCCGCGGCGGGCGTGGCCGTCCCGATGATCTCCGGGCGCGGCCTCGGACACACCGGAGGCACGCTCGACAAGCTCGAATCCATTCCCGGTTTTCGCACCGATCTGACGCTGGACGATTTCCGCCGCCTCGTTTCCACCATCGGCGTCGGTTTAATCGGACAGACGCCCGAAATCGCCCCGGCGGACAAAAAACTCTACGCCCTGCGGGATGTGACTGGGACGGTCGAGTCCCTGCCCCTGATTACGGCGAGCATCATGTCGAAAAAGCTTGCCGAGGGTATCGACGCGCTCGTCCTGGACGTGAAATGTGGCAACGGGGCGTTCATGAAGACGTTTCCGAACGCGCAGGCGCTGGCGGACTCGCTCAAGGCCACCGGCGAGGCCATGGGCAAGCGGGTCACGGCGCTCATTACCGACATGAATCAGCCGCTCGGCTGGGCGGTTGGGAACGCACTCGAAGTCATCGAGGCGCAACAGGTCATCCGGGGCGAATTGCTCACCGGACGTTTCGCGGAACTCTCCATCGACCTTTCGGCCCATATGATTCTGCTCGGCGGGGTGACCGATACGCTCGAAGCAGCGCGAGAAAAGGTTCTGGAAACGATTCGTTCCGGCGCGGCCCTGGAAAAGTGGAAAGAAATCATCGCGGCCCAGGGTGGTGACCCGGCGTGCGCGGAAAATGACGCAAAACTGCCAACCGCGACCAAAGAAGCCGTGGTGGTCGCCGCGTCGGACGGATTCGTGACGCACATCGAAACCGAAGCCGTCGGAATGGCCGGAGTGGTGCTCGGCGCGGGCCGGTTGACGCTCGATTCGGTCATTGACCCGAGCGTCGGATTCAAAATCGAGGTCGAACTCGGCGCGGAAGTGAAAAAAGGCGACGCGCTGGTCCGCATCGCCTTCAATCGAGACCAGACCTTGCCCGAAGTCAAAGCCCGCCTTGAACGGGCATTCACCATCGGGTTGGAAAAGCCGGGGGAATAGGAGCCAGTGGTCAGCAGCCAGCAGTCAGTGAAATACAGGTCTGGCACTTTTTCGCCGGTTGGCCCTTCCCGAGGTACTCGGCCTTTCCCTCAAAGCATAAAGCCAAGATTCGAGGTCGGGAAATTTGCGATGTTCGGCAACACGCCGGACAGGTTGTTCTGCTGGAGGCCGAACCAGAGCGCCATGGTCGAGGCGTACTGATCGCTGGCCGTGGTCGGAATCCAGCGTCCGTCGCCGGAATCGTCGTTGCTGCCAAGCGTCTGATCGGGAAACTGACCGAAAATCCGCTTTCCGTTGACGCCGCCGCCGACCACCAGGTGATGGCTTCCCCAGCCGTGGTCAGTGCCGCGTCCGTTGAACCGGCTGCGACCGAAATCAGACATGGTGAAAGCGGTCACGTTTGAGGCGACGTTCAATTCGACGGTCGCGTTGTAGAAGGCATTCATACCCTGACTCAACTGCTGGAGGAGCGGCGGCTGTTCCGTCGCCTGATCGCCGTGGGTGTCGAACCCCCCGTATCCGCAGAAAAAAATCTGACGCCGGAAGCCAAGGGTCGTCCGCGCCGCGATGAGCTTCGCCACGGTCCTCAGTTGCGCGCCGAGAAAGCTGTTCGGGAAAACGGTATTCAGGGTGACGCCCTGAAGCGCGGACCGCACGGCCCGATCAGCGTCAATCGCGCGGCGCTGAACCTTTCCGTATTCCGTTTCGAGCAGCCCGGGATGCGCCTGATCGACCAAACCGGTAAAGGCGGGGGATGGCCCTTCGGTTCCGCCGTAGGTCACGCCGTTGAAGGCGAGACTTCCGCTGAAGGGAGACACCGGGTATTGAAAGACCAGATTCGACGCCATGAAGTTGTTTGTCCCGCTGGTTGAAATCGCCATCGAGACCTGCGGACTCGGATTGAGCGAGTTGATCGAGTCGGCGAGGCGTCCGCCCCAGCCCGTGCCGGCCATCGTGTCCTGGGGTTTGGCGGTCATCCACGCCACCTGCTGGTCGAGGTGCGAAAACAGGCTCAACGGCAGATTCCGGTTGGCCTGATAGTCGGCCTTGGTAATCGGACGCACGAGCGGCCCGACGTTGGTCACGACCGAGGCTTTCCCCTGAGTGAAGAGGTTCTGCAATTCCGGCATGGCGGGATTGAACCCGAAATCCACGCCGCCGGTCGAGTTGAGCGGCGTGAGTGGAAGGATGTTGGCCTGCGGGATGGCCACCGAGCCGCGAATCGCCGCGTATTTGTTGTAAGCAGCCGTGCTCCGGGGAATGAAGGTGTTGTCGCCGTCATTTCCCCCGTAGAGAAAAATGCAGACCAGCGCCTTGTAGTCGCCGCCCGTCTGGGCAAACGCCGAAATGCGGGCGAGGTCTCCGGCGAACGCCGCCGCCGAAATTCCCATCAGGCCCCGCGCCGATTGTCCGAGAAACTTTCTCCGATTCATTGTGCCTCCAGTAAAACGGGCCTTGCGCCCGCCGAACCGTTTGTCCGTGATTTCCCGGCGTTCAGCGTTGAACGACGAATTCCTTTGACGTGGTGATGAGGTAGATCAATTCGCCGACCCGACCCGCGTCATTCGTGGCCAGCGTTGGGAACGCGGTAATCAACCGCTGCCGCATGGCCGAGGTCATCTTTCCGCTCATCAGGGTCAGGTTGAGGGTATCCACAAGTCGGGTGGGGTCGGATGCGAGTTGAATGTAACCGGCATAATTCAACCGGACCCGGTCGTCCCCGTAGCTGACTCCGTAACCGATCGCCTGCCGGGTGAAGTTGGCGTTTCCGACCACCCCGGTTTCATTCGCCAGCTTGAATTCCGGAGCGAACAACCCGGCCTGGGCGACCGATCCCGAAGGCGAATAATCCGGCTCATAGAAGTTGAACACGCTGGGCGCGTGATAGGGCCCTTGTCCGAGTTCGTAGTCGGCGG
>JAAFHI010000575.1 GCA_013298335.1 Actinomycetota bacterium | reverse complement strand
GGGAAACGGTACAAGTTCGTTCTGCGCACCGACCCGGCTTTCGACAGCGTTGCCTACCAAGCGACCTTCGACACCGTGGCCGACCGCTGGCAACAGGTGGGACTGGAGTGGAATGAATTTCAACCCACGTTTCGCGGACGCACCGTGCCGGGGCATCCGCCGCTCGATCCGGCGAACATCTTTCAATTCGGCCTGATGATCGCCGAAAAACAGGCCGGACCGTTCCGGCTGGAACTCGCGGGAATCAGCGGATGGCCGAGCCCTCCCTGACGGTCGGGGTTCCATACCCTTGGTCAGAGTGACTCGCGCAGTTCCCGCTTCAAGACCTTCCCCGTCGGGCCAATCGGCAGCGCATCGCGGAATTCGATGAAGCGCGGGTATTTGTAGGACGCGAACTGCTCCTTGCCCCACGCCAGAATCTCTTCCTCAGTGGTCGCGTCAAAGCCGGGCTTCTTCACGATGAACGCCTTCACTTCCTCGCCCATCTTTTCGTCCGGGACGCCGATGACCGTCACGAGCGACACCGCCGGATGGGTCATCAGTACTTCTTCGAGTTCGCGCGGATAGACGTTGTACCCGCCGCGAATGACGAGGTCCTTCTTGCGGTCCACAATGGACAGATAGCCGTCTTCATCGAGAAAACCCATATCCCCCGTGTGGAACCAGCCGTTGCGCATCGCCTCCGCCGTGGCCTCGGGCCGTTTGTAGTAGCCCTTCATCACGCAATGTCCGCGAAAGCAGATTTCCCCGGTTTCGCCGACGGGCAGCCGACGGTCCTCCTCATCGAAAATGGCGACCTCGACGCCCATCAGCGGCTGCCCGATGGTGCCGGGCTTGGGCGACTTGTGAAGCTGGTTGTAGGACGCGACGCCCATCTCCGACATGCCGTAGCCCTCCAGCACGCGCGTTTTGAACTTCTCCTGAAACGCCCGCATCAGCTCGACCGGCATCGGAGCCGCGCCCACGTTGGCGACTTCAAGCGTCTCCGCAATGGACGAAACATCGACGTTGTTCTCGTTGACGTAGTTCAAAACCGCCCAGTACATCGTGGGAACCCCCGCCCACGAGTTGATCCGCTCGCGAATCATCGTCTCGACCGTCATTTTCGGATCGAATTTCGGCAACAGCACGCAGGTCCCGGCGCCGAACATGACTACCCCGAGTTGCGCGATGAGCGCCGTCGCGTGAAACAGCGGCGCGGTGACGAGAACCTTGAACGTGGCTTCCAGCCGGACATCAATCGTCGGCAACAGGACTTCACGCGCAAAGATGAAGTTCATCATCAACTGGTAATGCGTGAGTTCCGCGCCTTTCGGCTGCCCGGTCGTCCCCGAGGTGTAGAGCATCATCGCCGTGTCGAGCGGCTTCGTCGGGTGAATCTCCGCCCCTGGCCCTTGCCCCGTCAGAAATTCGTGAAACGTCATCGCTCCCTCGATGGCGGGCGGCGCGGCGGGATTCGCGGGCAGTACGATGAAATGCTTGCAATGCGGCGCGTCGGCCAGCGCGGCCTTCGCCATGTCGGCCATCGGCAGTCCCGGCACGCCCTCGAAACAGAAAAGGGCCTTCGCGTCAGAATCATTCAGGTGGTACGCGATTTCACGCGGCTTCATCAGCACGTTGAACGGCACGAACACCGCGCCGGCCTTCAGAATTCCGAACAGCACAATCGGGAAATAGGCGAGGTTCGGGCACGCGAGGGCGACGTGATCGCCGGGCGCAATGCCGTGGGCGCGCAGGGCATTCGCCACCTGATTCGAGGCGGCGTTCAGCGTTCCATAAGTCAATCTGACATCGCCCGCCACGATGGCGACGCGGTCAGGAGTCATCCGGGCATGGTGTTCGATGGTCGAGGCGATGTTGAACGAAGCGGCCGCGTGGGTGAGCATCGTGAAGTCTCTCGTAAAATGTCGCGAAGGCATTTCGCGAATTGGGTTGTGAAACGGGTTGCGCTATAGTTGTCGCGCTCAAACCACAAGTCAATCGTTCGATTTTCAAATTCATCCCGAAGGAATTCTCACGGAATGTCCACCGATATTTCTCTCGCCGGGAAGGTCGCCATCGTGACGGGCGGCGGACGCGGCATCGGCAAATCCATCACGCGCCACTTCGCCGAAGCTGGCGCGAACGTGGTCATCGCCAGCCGCAAACTCGACGTCCTCGAAGCCACGGCCAATGAACTCGCCGATCTGCCCGGCAAGGTATACCCAGTCACCTGCAACGTCGGCAAAAAGGACGACCTCGACCGCCTCGTCGCCGAAACCGAGCGGCAGTTCGGTCCCGCCGACATCCTCGTCAACAACAGCGTGACCAACATCGGACAGGGTCCGTCGCTCGACGTGACCGACGAAATGTTCGACAAAATGGTCGAAGTCAACGTCAAATCCTGCCTTCGGCTGATCCGGCTGACGGTCCCGAAGATGATCGAACGCGGCACCGGCGGCTCGATTATCAACGTCGTCTCGATTTCCGGGCTGCAACCGCAATTTCAGGGACTGCTCTACAGTTTCACCAAGGCCGGCCTCATCATGATGACCCGCAACTGGGCGCAGGAGTTCGGTCCGCACGGCATCCGCGTGAACGCCATCGCGCCGGGACTGGTCCAGACCGATTTCAGCGAGTTCTTCTGGAAGAACGAAGGACTGATGAACAAGCTCGAAAAACTTCAGCCGATCCGCCGCATCGGCCAGCCCGACGACATCGGCTACGCCGCGCTGTTCCTCGCCTCCGACAAATCGGCCTACCTCACCGGCCAGGTCATGACCATCGACGGCGGCGCGATGATTCAACCCGTTCTTTAACTTTTACCCTTTGCGTCTTTGCGCCCTCGCGCCTTTGCGTTCAAAAAAATCATGAGAAAACAAATTCCAATCTCCGAATTCCCCTCCCTCGTCGGCCAGGAAGTCGGCGTCAGCGACTGGGAAACCATCACGCAGGAACGCATCAACACGTTCGGCGTGACCACCGGCGATACCCAGTGGATTCACTGCGACCCGGAAAAGGCCGCGACCGAATCGCCCTTCAAAACCACCATCGCCCACGGTTTTCTGACCCTCTCGCTCATCCCCGGCATGATCGAACGCACCGTCGGATTTGCCGGAACGCCAATGGCGCTCAACTACGGTTTGAACAAGGTCCGCTTCATCAGCCCGGTCCCGGTGGACAGCAACGTCCGCTGCCGCATCGCGGTCGCCGAAGTGAAACCATTCGCGCAGGGCATCGACGTGGTGTTCAACTGTACGGTCGAACGCGAGGGCGGCGACAAACCGGCCTGCGTAGCAGAATGGATCGCGCGGTTCTTCGCAGCATAGGAAAAAACGCCAAGACACAAAGGCGCAAAGACACAAAGGAGTTTTCAGAATGTTTTTCGAACCATCCCCGCGCACCAGGGAACTTCGCGAAAAACTGCTCGCCTTCATGGACGAGCACGTGTATCCGAGCGAGCAGACCTTCTTCGATGAAATCGCCACTGGCGACCGCTGGCAACCGACGCAGATCGTCGAGACGCTGAAGGAAAAGGCGCGCGCGCAGGGGCTGTGGAATCTGTTCCTGCCCGAAAGCGAGTACGGCGCGGGGTTGACCAACTTCGAGTACGCCCCGCTGTGCGAAATCATGGGCCGCT
>JAAFHI010000884.1 GCA_013298335.1 Actinomycetota bacterium | reverse complement strand
TCGCTCAAGGACGTGTCGTTCGAGGTGGCCCAGGGAGAAGTCGTCGGACTGGTCGGGCGCAACGGGGCGGGCAAGAGCACGATGCTCAAGATTCTGTCGCGGATTACCGAGCCGACCGAGGGCCGGATCGAACTGCGCGGGAAGGTCGGGTCGCTGCTCGAAGTCGGCACCGGTTTTCACCCCGAGCTGTCGGGCCGCGAGAACATCTACCTCAACGGCGCGATTCTCGGCATGAAGCGCACCGAAATCGCCCGCGTCTTCGACGAAATCGTGGCCTTTTCGGAAATCGAGAAGTTCATCGACACGCCGGTCAAGTTCTATTCGAGCGGAATGTACATGCGGCTCGCCTTTTCGGTCGCCGCCCACCTCGAAACCGACATTCTGCTCGTGGATGAAGTGCTGGCCGTCGGCGACCTCGAATTCCAGAAGAAATGCCTCGGCAAGATGCAGCAGGTCACCCGCGCCGGGCGGACCGTGATCTTCGTCAGCCACAACCTCGGCGCGGTCAAATCGCTCTGCTCGCACGCGGTTCTGCTCGAAAAAGGCCGGATGTTGATGGCCGGCGAGGTCGAGCCGGTCCTCGAACGCTATCTCCAGACCAACGACGGGATGGCCCAGACCGGCGAGATTCCCGACGATTTTCCCCGGCCATTCGGTACGCTGGAAGCCAAGTTCCGCTCGGTCGCGCTGGCCGATGTCGAGGGAAATCCGACCGGCGAGCTGTATTTTGAACAGAGCTTCGAAGTTCAGGCGACCTTTGAAGTGCTCAAGCCCCTTGAAAACGCCATCGTCGAAATCAGCGTGATGACGCCGGACGGCACGCAGGTGCTCTACGCTTCGAATGTGGACAATGGCGGTTCCGGACTCACCTGCGGAACGGGTCCGCGCACCATCGCGGTCCGCATGGACGTGAACCTCCTGCCGCGCCAGTATTCGCTCCTGCTCGGCCTGCACCATTCCGACGGGACGACCATCGACTGGATCGAGCGCGCGCTCGACTTCACGGTGTTGAACGTTTCCAAAACCAGCGACGACTATTTCCGGTGGTCACAGGTGCGCGGATACGTGAAGCCCGTGACCCAGTGGCGCACCGCCGGCCCCGGCGCGATTTCCTGATTTCCGAACCTTATTCCGAATGTTTTGAAAGTACTCAGATGATCGAAAATAAAACCATCTTCATCACCGGCGGCGCGGGCTTCATCGGCTCGGCGCTGGCGAGCCGGCTCGTCGAGAAAAACCAGGTCGTGATCTACGACAACCTCAACCGCAACTCACTGAAGAACAAGCCTTTCCAGAATCACCCGAATCTCCGTGTGATCAAGGGCGACGTGCTCGATTTCGCCCCCCTGTCGGAAGCGATGACGGGCGCGGACATCGTCGTCCACTGCGCGGGCGTGGCGGGCATCGAGACCGTGACCAAGAAGCCGGTCACGACCATGCGGGTCAACATCGTCGGCTCGCTCAACGTGCTCGACGCGGCGGTGCGGCTGGCGAACTGCGAGCGCGTGGTCTGTTTTTCCACCAGCGAAGTCTTCGGGCAGATGGCGTATCACTCGTCGGAAACCGACAACACGGTGCTCGGCAACGTCGGCGAGGCGCGCTGGACCTACGCGGTCGGGAAACTGGCCGAGGAACATCTCGCCATCGCGTTTCATCAGGAACAGGGATTGCCCGCGACGGTCGTGCGGCCCTTCAACGTCTACGGACCGGGCCAGGTCGGCGAAGGCGCGCTGCGCAACTTCATCCGCGCCGCCGTCAAGGACGAACAGATTACCATCCATGGCGACGGCACGCAGATTCGCGCGTGGTGCTTTGTGGACGACATGGTTGACGCCGTGCTGCTCGCGATGGTCCATCCGAACGCCGTCGGCGAGTCGTTCAACATCGGCAACCAGCGCGTGGTGACGACGATTTACGATCTCGCGCGGACGGTCGTCCGGGTGCTCGGGTCGAAATCGCCGATCCAGTTCGTGCCGCGCGATTCGGTTGACATCGAACTGCGGATTCCTTCCGTCCGCAAAGCCCACGAACTATTGGGTTTTATGGCGAAAGTCGATCTCGAGGAAGGCATTGAACGCACCGCCGCCTTTTACCGGGAGTTCAGCGAATGATCCGATTGACCGTTCCCGTCATCGAGGACGACGACCTCAAGGCCGTCGAGGACGTGCTTCGCACCGGCTTTCTGGTGCAGGGCAAAAACGTGGCCGCGTTTGAAGCCGTGGTGGCGAACGTCGTCGGCGTCAGACACGCCGTCGCGGTCAGCAACTGCACGGCGGCATTGCACATGGCGCTGCTCGCCGTCGGCGTCGGGCCGGGCGACACGGTCGTGGTGCCGGCCTATTCGTGGCTTTCGACCGCCAACGTGGTCGAACTCTGCGGGGCGACGCCGGTATTCGTGGACGTACTGCCCGACACCTTCAACCTCGATCCGGAACGGCTCGAAGCGGTCCTTCGGGGCGTGAAGGTGAAGGTCATTCTGCCGGTTCATGCCTTTGGCGGCATCGCCCCGGTCGAGCGG
>JAAFHI010000751.1 GCA_013298335.1 Actinomycetota bacterium | reverse complement strand
CCGCGCAGCAGGTCGAGGTGATGCGTGAAAATGCGTTCAAGTCCGGTGTGCATACCGCTTGGTAGTCGTTTTGCGGACGGGTTTCAATATGGACGTTCATTTCCGGGCGGATTCGGATGGCCTGGAAAGGTTGAACCCGATTCCTCCGCTTCCCGGAATGAACACGGTTCGCGCCCCCCGACCGTCACGAAAGACCTGCCCCGCCTTTGCCTCAAGCCGAATCAACGCGGAAGCGGATGTGATCTGAAACCGGTAGTTTCCAGCCGGGACACCTTCGATGAAAAATTTTCCGGCGGCGTCCGCTGTCGCCTGAAACCGGTTCCTGCCGGACTCAATCGTTACCGTCACGCCCGCCCCACCATCTTTTCCTGACTCGACAATCTCCCGGTCAAGCCAACCGACGACGAAACTTCCGGGCTTCCGGGCAGCCACAAACCGGAGATAGGCAAGTTCCGAAGCGGCGAATTCGATTTCCTGCGTTCCGGAACACTGACTCGTAACAAAACCGGCCTGGCCTCGGTCAGAAGACGCAAACACGAGATACCTTCGGCCCCCCAGGAAGGTGAACTGGCAAAGTTGAGTTCCACGAATGATGAGTTCGGTGGGGACCTCCCCTTTGAACACTTCCTCGACCCGAAAGCGGGTTCCCGGCTCCGCGAGCGGCGTCAGCGTCTGACCGGGAAGAAGCGGCCCGGGTGGAAAAACAAGTTCGGTTTGAGGAGCGGCGGTTCCGATGAACACAATATCCGCCCGCGAAAGCGTCACCCAGGTTGGCGGCGTCGAACAGTGGCAGGCAATTCCCTCAATCCCGAGGAACGACAGGCTCAACGCCGCCGCCATCGCCAGTTGAAAAAGAATTCGTTTCATCCCGATTTTCTCCGTTCGATTCCTTTTGATTTCGGGCGGTCGCCCACGCGATGGCCTCAGCGACGAATGCTTCCAGTTCCCGACGCCACTGCGCGCGCCGCGACGGCGTATGTTTGTGGCTGTAGAAGTACACCTGGATGCGCTGATGATTCCCGACCAGATCGCAGCAGTACGCCTGCTCAATCGTGCGGGTCGTCCGTGTCTCCCAGTCATATCCCCGAAAAGCGATTTCCATCACCGCGCCGTCGTAGACCCGTTCCATTTGCCAGACCGCCGCAATCCAGAAGTTGTCGTCCGAACGCTCGGCGATACAGCGCCAGCCCTTCCGTTCGAACGCGGCGGCAATGTCCTTCAAATGCCATTCGGCCATTCCATCACCCCTCCAGAATCAATGTCACCGGATTCCCGTTTCAGAAAACGAAATCATGCTGATTTTCGGGTGCGCCGCCAAACCGTTTTTTGCTTAAATGGGTCAAACCAGCCGACAATTTTTCACCGCTCCGAGGCGTTATGTACGTCAGAAAGAATGAAAACGACATTCGCGAAGCCGTGGCCAGAAAGCGACGAGACCTGCGGCGGTACCGAAATGGAACCCGCCGAATTTACGAATGGGTGGAAGAACCGCCGACGGAATGAAGGCGACCAGCCGACAATCGGCTCGCGCCGCCCGTCAAATGCATCCGGCGCGCCGTCGAACCGGCTTGGCGGCCCGTCGAACGGATTTGCCGCGCTGTACAACGGGCTTGCCAGCCTGTCGAACGGGTTCGGCAGCCCGTCAAACGGACTCGCCGCGCTGCACAACGGGCTCGCCAGCTTGTCGAACGGGCTTGGCGGCCTGTCGAGCGGTACTTTCCACCCGTCAAACGGACTCGACGCGCTGTAAAACGGACTTGCCGACCTGTCGCGCGTACTTTCCACCGGTCTGAATGTGGATTTCCACAGTGATCCCTCGCATGTCTCCATACGACAGCGGCTGAACGCTGCCCTCCCTCACGGTCGGGGTTCCATACCCGTGGCCGGATGGGAACGTTTATCCACCGGTATGGAACCCCGACCGTAAGGGAGGGTCCGCCTCAGCCGAACACCGCGCGGGCGGCGCGGTAGGTGTTGCAGTGGGCCTCGACCGTGTCGTCGGTCGGAATCGCGTAGCCGCCCGCGAGCGTCACGACCACCGGGACGCCCGCCGCGCGGCAGGTTTTCAGCACATATTCATCGCGTCGCCGCAGTCCGTCGAGCGTCAGCGCGAGTTTTCCGAACCGGTCGTTCTGGTACGGGTCCACCCCGGCCAGATAAAACACCAGATCGGGCCGGAAACCGGAAAGTACGCGCGGCAGGTTTTCCCGCAACACCTCAAGGTACGGCTCGTCGGTCATTTTGTCGGGCAGTTCGATGTCGAGCGAACTCGGCGGCTTCCGCAGCGGATAGTTGTTTTTTCCGTGCATCGAAAAGGTGAACACGTCCGGCTCGCCCGCGAAAATCACCGCGTTGGCGTTGCCCTGATGGACGTCGCAGTCGATGAGCGCGACCCGTCCGACGTCGCCGTCGCGCTGGAGTACCCGCACCGTCACCGCGATGTCGTTCAAAACGCAGAAACCCTCGCCGTGATCGGGAAAGGCATGGTGCGTACCGCCCGCGAGATTGCCCGCGATGCCGTCGGCGAGCGCGAACCGGGCCGCGTTGAGCGTCCCCTGGGTGGCGAGTTGCGACCGCCGGACGAGTCCCTCCGACCACGGCAGCCCCAGTTTGCGGATTTCCCGCGCGGTCAGATCGCCGGACGCGAGGCGCGTCCAGTAATCCTTCGTGTGAACGAGCATGATGTCTTCGGGCCGCGCCGGCTGGGGCGCGACCACGTCCGACGGCGCGAGCGTGCCCTCGCCGGTCAGACGTTCGTGGACGAGCGGGAACTTCCGCATCGGAAAAACGTGGCCGTCGCCGATTTCGACGAAATAGCCGGTTGCGTAGGAAACGAACATCAGTGGCCAGCAGTTAGCAGTCAGTGGTTAGCAGTTAGTCGTAAACGGTGGGGTGGGTGGTCGTTTATTGAACGAGAACGAGCCGGAGTCAACGCGGCCTTGGAGGTGTG
>JAAFHI010000461.1 GCA_013298335.1 Actinomycetota bacterium | reverse complement strand
GCATTTCCCGCCTTGGGAATCAAGAAATCAGGACGCGGCCTGATGGCGATGCATTTCGAGGTGCATCCCGATGATGGCGACCGCCGCCGGGGTGACGCCCGGAATCCGCGACGCCTGCCCGAGCGTCTGCGGGCGGACGCGTGTGAACTTGTCGATCATCTCGCGCGACAGCCCCGGCAGGGCGGCAAACGAGAAATCCGCCGGAATCTTGGCCTCGGAGGCTTTCGACATCTTTCGGGCGGTGGATTCCTGGTGGCGGACGTATCCGGCGTACTTCAGATCGTTGACCGCGACCGCCAGTTCATGTTCTTCGAAGTCGGTTTTCCCGGCCCGGTGCAGTGCCGCCGCCAGATGTTCCATTGACACTTCGGGACGGCGGGCCAGAACCGAAAGTCGTTGTTTTTCTTTGAGTTGCGCGCCGGTTTCAGCAGAAAAAGCGTCGTAATCGGACGAATTCGGCGAGATTGCGACGGATTCGAGGAGTTCGAGGCACCGGGCAATCCGTGACTGCCGGTGCTCGAACGCCTGAAAGTCGGCTTCGTTGACCATTCCAAGTTTGTGGCCAATCGGAGTGAGGCGCTGATCGGTGTTGTCGATGCGGAGCAGCAACCGGACTTCCGAGCGGGAGGTGAACATCCGGTAGGGTTCGTCCACGCCCTGCGTCGTCAGATCGTCAATCAGCACCCCGATGTAGCTTAGTCCCCGGTCGAGCGTCAGCGCCTCGCGGTTTTGGGCGGCGAGGGCGGCGTTGATGCCCGCAATCAGGCCCTGGCAACCGGCCTCTTCATAGCCGGTCGTGCCGTTGATCTGTCCCGCGTGAAACAGACCGCGCACCCGCTTGGTTTTCAGACTCGGTTTGAGTTCGGTCGGATCGACCATGTCGTACTCGATGGCATACCCCGGACGAATCAACTGGGCATCTTCAAGGCCGGGAATCGTCCGGACGATCTTTTCCTGAACGTCGATGGGCAGACTCGTCGAAAGACCGTTGACGTAGACCTCGTTGGTCTGGAAACCCTCTGGTTCCAGAAAGATCTGGTGACGGTCCTTGTCGGCGAACTTGACGATTTTGTCCTCGATGGACGGGCAGTAGCGCGGGCCGACGGACTGAATCTGCCCGCTGTACATCGGTGACTGGTGCAGATTCTGGCGAATGACGTCGTGCGTGCCCTGATTGGTGTAGGTGATGTAGCACGACAACTGTTTCTGTTCGATGGATTTGGTTCCGAATGAAAACGGGGTCGGCTTGTCGTCGCCCGGCTGTTCCTCGCACTTTGAAAAGTCGATGGTTTTGGCGTTGAGCCGCGGCGGCGTCCCGGTTTTGAGGCGTCCGACGCGAAGTCCGAGCTTCTTGAAGGACTCGGCGAGCAGGAGCGAGGGGAGTTCACCGGCGCGACCGGCGGAGTAGGTCCGGGTCCCGACGTGAATCAGGCCATTGAGGAACGTACCGGTGCAGATGACGACGGTTTTGGCAGACAGGCGACGGCCGTCCCACATCTCGACGCCGATGATGCGGTCCTGTTCGACCATCAGGTCAATCACTTCACCCTGTCTAAGATGAAGATTATCAACGGTTTCCAGAAACCGGCGCATCTCCGTGCGATAGAGGCCGCGGTCGGCCTGCGCGCGCGGTGACTGGACGGCTGGACCGCGGCTGCGGTTGAGCAGGCGGAACTGGATGCCGGTCCGGTCGATGATTTTTCCCATCAGGCCGCCGAGTGCGTCCATTTCCCGGACGAGATGTCCCTTGGCAATGCCGCCGATGGCCGGGTTACACGACATCTGGGCGATCAGATCGAGGTTGAGGGTGATGAGCGCCGTCCGGCTGCCGAGATTGGCGGCGGCAAACGCGGCCTCGCACCCGGCATGACCGGCCCCGATGACGATGACGTCGAAATTTTCGTTGAACGTGTAGTCGCCCATGCGTCACTCCATAAATACGGAAAAATCCAAGGAAGCCCGTAAATGTAGTGCCTGCAATGGTTTTTGACAATCCATGCCATCCGGAACGGCATTTGCTCCGGGGAGGGGAAACAGCAGTCCGACCGTCAGGAAGGGCTGTCCGGAACAACCGACCGGGGTGAACGACCAATGCCAACCTTCCCGAAAGCGTATTTCATCAGTTTCAGGTGTTTTGGCACATGGTTCCACGGGGATGAACGAGGCTCTTCCGACCGCCGTTTCTTCAATGTGTTCGGAGAACCGTACATTCCTCCCGACCCACGGCTGGTGGAATCGGAAATGCACCAGTCAAAACAGCCGCCGTTTGAATTGGGGCCTGCTCGCCGATCAATCGTAAAACGATCAATTCGTGAGGTTTGCGAGTTTCGAGGATATGGCTTCATTGCGCTGAACGTAAGAACCAACCACGTTCATTCGGTCATTTCGGCACAAGTCGCACCCGAAAAGATCATGGAAGCGATCAAGGCTTACGCAACAAGGAGGATGAAGGAAAAAGGCGAGGTGGCGGCAGGGGTTCGACCGTGGTCGAGACATGGAAGTACAAAATACCTGTGGACCGAGCATCAGGTAAAAGCTGCGGCTTTGTATGTCCTGTATGGGCAGGGAGTAAAACTCAAGGATTGAAACAGACGAAACCGCAGCCTGACCGTAAGGGAGGGCTGTCTTCTCTTTGATTCAAGTTAAAAGGATAAGACAGCCCTCCCTTACGGTCAGGCTGCGGTTTTGTGGTTTTACTTGAAAAGAGTGCCGATGGGGCAGGCGAAGGCGGGAAGAATCAGGCCGCCGCCGAGGGTGTCGGCGACGGTCAGGACGGTGACGAGATTCGAGAGGCCGTCGTGTACGGTCACGGTTTTCTTCTTCGGATCAACCACCCAAACGAGTTTGGTTCCGGCGGCGAGCCACTCGTTGACCTTTTCGCGGACCATTTTGGCCGTGTCGTACTTTGAAACCACTTCAACGGCCAGGTCGGGTGCGCCGACCAGATAGCCATCCGGTTCGGCCATCCGGCTCAGGCGTTCGGCGGAAATAAAAGCGACGTCGGGCGCGCGAACGTTATTTTGAGCATTGATAATGAAGCCGGTTTCGGCACCGAAAAGTGCCCCAAGTTGATTCGGATGAACATGTTGGAAGAGAAATCCATGAATAAGTCCAACACATCGACCATGCGCATAACTGGACGGAGCCATTTCCACTACTCTCCCATACACTAATTCAGACCGTGAGTTCCCGGCCTCGGTCCGGGCAAATTCTTCAGCCGTAAGCTTTTTCGGAATGGGCGCGCGTTTCGCATTCATGGTCGCACCTCGCGGATAGTGGTTTTATTCGGCCAGTTTCCGCCGCAGGATTTCGTTCACCACCTGGGGATTGGCCTTGCCCTTGGTGGCCTTCATCATCTGGCCGACGAAAAAGGCGAGCAGTGCCTCTTTTCCGGCTTTGTAATCGGCGGTCTGCTTGGGATTGGCGGCGATGATCTCGGCGGCGGCGGTTTCGAGCTGGGCCACGTCGGAAATCTGCCCGCCGCCCTGTTCCTTGACGATGTCGGCGGCGGGTTTGCCGGTTTCGAACATCTTCGGAAAGACTTCCTTGCCCATTTTGCCGCTGATGGTGCCGTCCTCGATGAGCTTGATGAGTCCGGCGAGGTTTTCGGGCGAAACCGGCGAGCGTTCGATGCTCAGTTCCTCAACCGAAATCTTGGCGAGCAGTTCGTTGGCGATCCAGTTGAACGACAGCCGGGCGTTGCCCGACGCCTTGACCGTGGCTTCATAGAAATCGGCGATTTCCCGCGTGTTGGTCATGAGCATCGAGTCTTCGAGGGCCAGATCATATTGCT
Organism: Actinomycetota bacterium; assembly: GCA_013298335.1. Taxonomy (GTDB): domain Bacteria; phylum Acidobacteriota; class Blastocatellia; order Chloracidobacteriales; family Chloracidobacteriaceae; genus JAAFHI01. Next base: position 437 of record JAAFHI010000461.1, on the reverse strand, counting down.
CGGCGAAGCGCCGCCGGCGGATTTCGGGCAGTTCCGGCGCGGTCGCCGTGAGCGCTTCGATGGTGGCGGCGGAAACGACCAGCGGCGGCAGGTCGGGTTCGGGGAAGTAGCGGTAGTCGTGGGCGTCTTCCTTGGTCCGCATCACGAAGGTCCGGTTTTCCTTCTCGTTCCAGAGCCGCGTTTCCTGTTGAACGGTCCCGCCACTTTCTAAAACCTTGATCTGGCGGTCGATTTCGTAGTCGATGGCCTTCTGGATGAACCGGAAGGAATTCAGGTTCTTGGTTTCAGTCCGGGTACCGAACTCCGGAGCCCCGCGCAGGCGGACGGAGACGTTCGCGTCGCACCGCAGGCTGCCTTCTTCCATGTTGCCGTCGCAGGCCCCGACGTAGAGCAGCGCGCGCCGCAGGTACTGCACATAGTCATAGGCTTCCCAGCTT
>JAAFHI010001063.1 GCA_013298335.1 Actinomycetota bacterium | reverse complement strand
GCCTCGCGCCGGGGGTCTTTTGCGCTTCAGTTCGAAAAGTTCGCGCCCGGCTTGTCAATCCTCAATACACGATTGAGGAATACCTTGCGACGCTGACTCGTCAGGGTCTTGTGGCAACGGCCGCGGAGTTACAAGCATTCGCGGGTGAACTTTGAAAAGTCCCACCCCACCACCTACGCCGCCTCAATAAGGGTTCTTTCAAGCAAGCCGGCCTTTTACCCGCATCTGGTAAAGCGCTCATTTGATCCGATACTTCGCCTTGCTCACCCTACATTTTGGGAAAACCGTGAGTGATCGTGAAGCCAGTGCAAGCGGCCGAGCAGGGGGGAACACCACGCGGATCAATTATGTAAACCAATGTATCGAGGATGGTTCCGGCCACCTACCCCTCCAGGTTCCCGAACACGTCACGAATTGAGCCTTCGCCCTTCAGGAGGCGTTCGTGAGCCTTCAGCGCCGCCGCCGCGCGCTCGTGTTCGTCGATGAGGGCATCCAGGGCTCGTTCGATGGTCTCGGTTTCGGTCGTCGTCCCGAGCAGCATTTTGGCGCGGTGAATTTTGGTCTCATCCAGCACGAAATGCTTGTGGCGCTTGACCGTTTTCTTGATCGGGGTCGGCATCTGGGTATCCTCCGTTCCGCTGAGTGTACAAAGCGTATCAGGTTTGCAAATTTGAGGAACCCAACGGGAAGGAATCAATGAGATGACAGGACTGGCAAAAATCGACCTGGCTGATTCGGCGGTAAAAGCAGCGGTCGCCGTGTGGGCGGAAGCAACGACCTCCACCGGCCTTGCTCGACAGGCCGACATCCGGCGCGAAAAACAGCGCTCCGTCGAGGCCTTCTTCAACCTCGTCAAGGTTGGTCCGGGCGAAGTGACGCCACAGGACGTTCAGACCTGGCTTCGCGAAATGGCCAAGCGAGGCCTGAAGCCGACGACCGTCTATGCGCGGGCCTGTCACCTGTCGTCGTTCTTTCAGTGGGCGATGCGGGAAACCGCCCTCGGACAGACGCTTCGGGGCAACCCCGTCCGGTACGCCATGCCGAAAGCGCCAAAGCCGTACCAGAGCCGGAGTACGAAATCCCTCACCGACGAGCAGGTGGTCAAACTTTTGAAGGTTGTCCGCGACCGCGCCGCCGAAGCCGATCCGGTCGGGAAACGTGATTACGCGCTCCTGTTGATGTTCTTCGCGACCGGCTTGCGGCGGCAGGAAGTCCTCTCGCTGAAGGGAAAGGACATCGAGATCGAGGACGACACGATGTACGTCCGGACCAAGGTGAAAGGCGGCGACTACCAGCGTCGGGAAATTGCCGATCCGCCAGTGCGCGACGCTTTGCTGGAATACCTCCGGACGGCGAGAAGGGTGTCAATCCTGAAGAAGGACGGCCCACTCTGGACACGTCATGATCGTGCCGGCAAGCCGGGACTTCCTCTCGTCGCCTGGTCGTTCGTCGAGAACCTCAAGAAGTACGCCGTCGAAGCCGGCATCGGCGACATTCACCTGCACCAGACCCGGCACACCTTCGCCCGAATGGTGTCCGAGATGAGCGGCAGCTTGAGCGAAACCCAGGATGCCCTCGGCCACCGCAACCAGACCACGACCCGTGTCTACGTTCAACGGATCGCCATCAAACGCGACCGCCACAGTCGCAGAATTCTTGAACGCTTGAGTCCGGACGAAAAGTAGGCGATGAATATGGAGACACCAACAGATACCCGAGCAGGAAGGGATGCCGACTCTTTGAAAACAAAGCTTGTAAAGGTCACCCCAAAACTCGCCGCTCAATGGCTTGCGACCAATCATTCCAATCGCCCGGTCAACCGCGCCTTTGTCGACGAACTGTCGCGGTCATTGCGTTCCGGCACTTTTCAAACAACACATCAGGGAATTGCCTTTGACGAACAGGGACGACTCCGGGATGGACAGCACCGCCTGACCGCCATCGTCGAAACCGGGATCACCATCGAACTCCTCGTCACCACCGGATTGACCGAGAAGGAATTGCTTGCCATCGACGACGGACGCCGGCGCACAACCCATCAGGTTTTGACAATGGTCGATGCCAGCGCTTCCTTCTTT
>JAAFHI010000379.1 GCA_013298335.1 Actinomycetota bacterium | reverse complement strand
TGGGCCTGATTTTTCCGAATGCCGGGGGCACGCTTGCCTTCTACATCTGGGTCGGCTGCACGGCCTATTTCACGATTCTGATGATCTTCGCCACCCGGACCGTTTTCGGCGTGAAGTTCCTTCCGGCCCTCGTGACCATCTCGGTGTCGTGGATGTCGCTGCTGGTCAGTGGTTTTCTCTTCGCCCTGATGCGTCCGTTTTTTCTGCTCTATCTGATTCCCCTCGGACTCGCGGCCTTTGCCGGGCTGCGTTCCGCCCACCTGAGCCAGCAGCGCTTCCGGCAGAATCTGGAAACCGCGACGATCAACCCGCGCGACGCCGAGGCGCACCTGCAACTCGGCCTGATGTACCAGCAGCGGCGGCAGTTCCCGCTGGCGCTGGCCCGCTTCCGCAAGGCGGTGGAAATCGATCCGCGCGAACCCGACGCGAACTACTACCGGCTCGGCCAGATCGCCCGTGAGCAGGGGCGGCTTTCAGATGCGCTCGCCCACTTTGAAATCGTCGTCTCGCAGGACGACAAGTTCAGCACCAGCGAAATCTGGCGCGAAATCGGGGCGACCTACCTCGCCGCCGGGATGCTGGACGAGGCCCGGACCACGCTCGAGAAGTTCACCGACCGCCGACCGTTCGATCCCGAGGGGTTGTACTCCCTTGGGGAAGTCCACCGGGCGGCGGGAAATCCGACCGTCGCACGAGAGTTTTACGAGCGGGCCATCGAGGCCGTCGCCACGATGCCGCACAAGCGCCGTGCCGAAACCCGCCAGTGGCGCGATCTCGCCAGGGCGCGGTTAAAGTAGAACCACGCCGGAAAAATGAACCGGCTGAACATGAAAAAGACCGGCTTCCGAAGGGAGGCCGGTTTGATTCCGCCCGTCCGCCTCGTCTAGTGTAGTCGCTTCCGGATTGGTCCTCTCCCGCCGAATCTCGATCCAGAGAAGAATCTCAACGGGAAGACCCGCTTCCAATTCACCCGTTTCCGGGGGCCGCGCTCGACTGGTATGACGTCTCTCCCCACGCATTCGCTCGAAACTTCGATGCTGCCGTCGGCTCCAACCCCGGTCCGGCCCAGCCGCGCCGCGCTGTGGTGGGGAACGGCCCTCGGGCTGGGCCTCCTGGTGTTTTTTCTGGCCGCCGGGCGGGTTTATGAAAGGCCGCTCCCCGGACGCCTGACGCGCGCGCAGGCCCAGTCCCGCGCGGGCGAACTGCTGGAACGGTTGCAGGACACCCGGATTCCAGGCCCTCCGCTCCGTGAATACCGGGTCTCCTCCGACACCGCGACCGACCGGGACGGCACGATGCTCTGGCAGGTCGGTTTTCTTTCCCCCGACGGGAGCCGCCTTTCCACCATGACCCTGACCGGCGACGGCAAGTTCAGGCGGTTCAGTACGTTCCGGAAATCCGCCGACCTCGGTCCGCAGAATCCCGTGGCGACGTTCTCGCCCGAGGAAACCCGGAAAAGGACCGCCGAATGGATGGCGTTCCTGCGCGCCGAGAGCCGGCTCGCCATTCCCGAAGCCCTCGATATTCCGCCCGTCAGCCTTGAAACGCCGGACGGCCTGGCCCGGTCCCGGCAGGTTTTTCGCTGGGATGCCCTGCCGCTCGGTCCGGACGGCAGCTTTTCGGTCACGCTGGCCTTCGAGGACGATGTCATCCAGTCGTTGACCGTGACCCGTCCCGGGCGCAATCAGGGCGGGTTTCGGGCGCTGATCCTGATCGGCGGAATCCTCCTGCTTTTCGCCATCAGCTTTGTCCCGGCGCTGTTCCGCTTTCTGCGGGGCGCCGTCCGGCGGGAAATGGGGTCACGGCTGGCGCTCATGATCGGGCTCGGATACGCACTCTCGATCTATCTCCTGACCCTCCTTTTCATGCTTCAGGAGATTCTGCTTCCGATTGAATGGAACTTGGCCGGGGTCAGCGAAGGCCGTTTTCTGACGCCGTTTCCGATTTCCACGCGCCTGCTGGTCGTGCTCGTGCTGATGGTTCTCATGTTTTTTGTCGCAGCGGTCACCACGCTCATTTCCGGCATTTCGGTGGCCGTGGCCGAAGCCGACGACTGGGACCAATCGCACCGGCTGCTTGAGGATATTTATCGGGTGTTCCGCCGCCGGGTGCTCTCCGTCGAACGGGTCCGCTCGCTCTATGCCGTCGGGCTGCTGCTCGCCATCGGCGTGCTCGTTCTGGAAACCCTCGTCCGGCTCATCGGCAACCGGAACCTGTTCCTCTGGAATAACTTCTCCGGCTGGTCCGAATCCCTTGCCGCCGGGAAATACCCGTTTTTCCAGATCGGGTCGGAAGTGCTGATCGGGGTCGGCCTGCTGACCCTGTGGATGCTCCCGCTGGCCGCCCTGCTGCGGGAACGCTGGCGTGACCGGACCGTCGCCGCCGTGCTGGTCGCCCTGCTCGGGGTGCTGATGATCCCTTTCTATTGGGGACCGAACTGGCCCGCGATGGGACTGTTCATCCTGCTCATGGCGGGGATGATCACCGTTTTTCTGCGCTACGGGTGGCTGACCGCGCTGTTCGGCATGACCGCCGGGTCAGTGTTGTTTCCCTTGTTGTGGGGATTGCGCCACCCCGCCGCCTTCCATCCGGCCAGCCTGATCGGGCTGGTCTTTCTGGCATTTCCCCTTGGACTGGGCCTCCTGCGCCGGGTCATTCCCCGCAAGGCGAAGGCCGAGGCATTCGATCTCGCCCCACCCTATGTACGCGAGCGCTTCACCCGCGAGCGGGTCCGCGAGGAACTCGATGTCCGCTGGACCATCCACCAGAACCTGATTCCCGAATCGGGCATCGCCCTGCGCGATTCGGCCATCGCCGCCGAGTATTTCCACACCCCGGAACAGGGCCGGGAGCTTTTCGCCTTCATTCCGCTCGGCGAACACCGCCTCGGGATCGCCATCGGCGAGGTCAGCGGACGGGAACTCCAGGCCTCGATGTTGCTCGCCGTCACCCTCGCGACCCTCAAGTCGAAGGCGTCGCGCTTCACCGACTGCCCGGCGCAGGCGATTGACCGGGTGAACCAGTTTCTCACTCCGCGGCTGCGCGAAACCGACTCGCAGGTCCAGTTGCTCTACGGCATCGCCGATTTTACGCTCGGCGAATTCACCTACTGCAACGCCGGATACGTCGAGCCGGTCCAGTTGAGGGCGGTCGTCAAATCCGACCTGCCCGTTCCTTCCGGTCGGTGCCTGAATCCGCCAGTCGGCCAGGCTGACGGCCATATCTTCGAAGCCTGCTCGAAACGCCTCGATCCGTCCGACAAGCTGGTGCTGACGAGCGACTGGTTGAGTGATTTGTACGAAGTGGCTTCCGGCTCGGTCGAACTCGATGAAAAAGTCGCGCAGACCCTGAGCGGCTTCGGCCATCTCCAGCCGGGCGACCTCGCCCGCGCCGTCGTCGAACACGGCAAATCACTCCAGGAAGCCCAGGGGAAGGGCGCGATGGAGATCACGACTTTGTGCGTGCGGTTCTGAGCTTTCCCTCGCTCACGCTCGGGGTTCCATACCTGTTGAAGAATGGCGTATGGAACCCCGAGCGTAAGCGAGGGAGGGGCGTGAATTTTCCCGACGAGGTTGACAATCCGCCGGTTTTACCCGCCAATAGAAACATACGGACAACCCGAGTAGCCCATCCCCCCAATCTCCCGACCCGAGGGCTCCTTTCGATGGGTGAGGAAAAATCCAGTTGTGGCGTCGGATTTCTTGCAAACCGACACAATGAAGCCAGTCACGAAGTGCTCCAGCGCGCGCTCGGAGCGTTGCGCTGCGTCGAGCATCGCGGCGCCTGCGGGGCCGATGCCCTGACGGGCGACGGCGCGGGCGTGATGACCGACCTGCCGTACGAACTGTTCAACTACCCGCGCGAATCGGTCGCGGTCGCGTTCCTGTTTCTGCCGCAGAAGGCCGAGCGCGCCATCGCGGCACTGCGCATCTTCACGGAAACATTCGAGTTCCACGATCTTCACGTCCTCGAAATCCGCGACGTGCCGACCAATCCGGCGGTGCTCGGCGAGGAAGCGCGCAAAATCCTGCCGATGATGAAACAGGTCGTCATCAAGCGCCCGGCGCACTCGCGGACGCTCTCGGCGTTCAACCGGCTGCTCTACATCGCGAAACAGGCGACGGCGATCCGCGTCCGCAAACTGGGCTATGAAGGCGAATTTTTCTTCGCGTCGCTCTCGGCGACGACCATCGTCTACAAGGCACTGACACCGTCCGACCGGCTCGACCGGTTCTACCTCGACCTGCAAAATCCGGCGTTCACGACCCGGTTCGCGGTTTTTCACCGCCGGTTCAGCACCAACACCCGCACCACCTGGGATAAAGCACAACCGTTCCGCCTCATCGGCCACAACGGCGAGATCAACACCATCGCGGGCAATCGGTCGTGGTCGTTTTCGCGCGAAAAATCGCTCGGACTTCAGGTCGGGGAACTGCTCACCCACGGCGGCATCAGCGACACCGGCAGCATGAACGAGATGACCGAGGCGCTTCTGTACCGCAGCAGCATTCCGAACATCGAGGAAGTGCTGGCGATTCTCATGCCGCCCGCCGACCGCGAAAACCAGTTCTACAAATTCTGGGGACGCGCCCTCGAACCGTGGGACGGCCCGGCCATCATCATCTTTTCCGACGGCATGAAAGTCGGCGCGCGGCTCGACCGCAACGGATTCCGCCCGGCGCGCTGGGCCGAAACCGAGGAGTTCTTCTTTCTCGGCTCGGAAGCCGGGGCGTTTGACCTCGACGACGCGCTGGTGGTCCGCAAGGGGTCGCTCCACGCGGGCACGGGGGTGTC
>JAAFHI010000138.1 GCA_013298335.1 Actinomycetota bacterium | reverse complement strand
CCCGAACGCTCCCCGGCTGGAATTGGGAGAGAACCGTCTTCACGGAAGGTCAGCACCCGCCGTTCTTTCTGATTGCAGACGATGTCATTGGCGGATTTTTTGCGGTGAACGGCGGCGCATTTGCCGGACCGCCGGGAAATATCTTCTATTTCGCGCCAGATACGCTTGAGTGGGAAAATCTGGGCCTCGGATTCAGCGATTTTCTGAACTGGCTGCTGCGCGGAAATCTGGCGGCGTTCTATGCGGACTACCGCTGGGACGACTGGCAGGAAGACGTCTCCGCGCTTGAGGGGGATCACGCCTATGCCATCTTTCCATTTCCGTTTGCCAGGGAAGGCGGACCGCCGGCTCTACGGTCACGTCGCTCCGTCCCTTTGGCCGAACTTTACCGGCTCTACGTGGAAGACCTTCCCAAGCAGTTGAGCGGTGAAATTCCATGATCGTCCTCTCGGAAGCATCGAGTCGGCTCGAACCCTCGGCCAGTGCGCGCGATATTCAAATCATGACCGACACGGCGCACCTGATGGGCTGTCGGGTGTATTCGATCCCACAGGATTTCGATCTGTGCGAGACGGCGGAGAACGCGCTCGCCCACCTTCCCGATCAGGCTTGTGAAATGGCGGCCCTGTGGATCGGCTATATCCCGTCACCCGAGCGTTATGTCGCGATGTATGAGGCGGCGCTCGCCAAAAACATTCGTTTCCTCAATTCACCCGATGAACATCTGCGGGCGCAGGAGTTCGACCGGGCATATCCGTTTCTGGCCGAACTGACGCCGAAAAGTGTCGTCGTGACGGAGATCAGCCAGTGCGAAGGCGTTGGAACCAGCCTCGGTTTCCCGGTCTTCGTCAAAGGCACAGTGCAATCGCGGAAACTGCGTGGCTGGAGGGCCTGCGTCGCCGAGACAGCGGAGGAACTTGCCGCACTCGTAACCGCGCTGTTCGAACTCGAAGCCCGCACGCGCGGACGGGTCATCGTGCGGGAGTTGGCACGGTTGCGTCACGCACGCGTCTCGGCGCAGGGATTCCCCTACGGTCGGGAGTTTCGTGTCTTCATTGTGCGCGGCGAAATCGTCGGTGATGGATACTACTGGGAAGGCGATGACCCGTTGCAGGCGCTGACCGTGAGCGAACGACGGATCGTCCTCGATCTGGCGACCGAGACGGCGGCGCGGCTGGCCGTTCCCTATGTTGCGGTGGATGTGGGGCAACTGGAAGATGGTCGCTGGATCGTCATCGAGACTGGAGATGCTCAGTTTTCTGGCATAAGTCGGATTTCTCCGATACAACTCTGGAGCAATCTGCGACGAATCGGTGAACTGTCTTAAAATGCCGATTCATTTCATTTCGGAGTCTTTAAAGCCATGCCCGAACACGATTACAGCCGTATCTTCAATTTCAGCGCCGGCCCGGCGGTTCTGCCCCTGCCCGTCCTCGAGCGCATTCGCGATGAAATCGTCACTCTGCCCGGCGTGGGCATGTCGATTCTCGAAATCAGCCACCGCTCCAAGACCTTTGAGGCGATTATCGAATCCGCCGAGGCGCGAATGCGTTCGCTGCTCGGCATTCCGGCGAACTATCACGTCCTCTTCCTTCAGGGTGGCGCGAGTCTGCAATTCTCGATGGTGCCGATGAACTTTCTGCCGAAGACCGCCGCCGCCGATTACATTCTGACCGGCGCGTGGTCGGAAAAGGCCGCCGCCGAGGCCCGCAAGGTCGGAACGGTCAACGTTCCGGCGTCCACCAAGTCGGAAAACTTCTCGCGCATTCCCGAACAGCATGAGCTTGAACTCGACAACAAGGCGGCCTATGCCCACTACACGTCGAACAACACGATTTTCGGGACGGAATGGAAAGCCGAGCCGGAAGTCGGTCAGGTGCCGCTCGTGTGCGACGCTTCATCGGACTTTCTGAGCCGTCCGGTGGATATTTCGAAGCACGCCGTGATTTACGCCGGCGCGCAGAAGAATGTCGGCCCGTCGGGCGTGACCATCGTCATCGTCCGCGACGACATGCTCAAGCGCATCCCGGACAATCTGCCGACAATGCTCGACTACCGCACCCACACGAAGGAAAAATCGCTCTACAACACGCCGCCGACCTTCGGTATCTACGTCATCGAACTCGTGCTCGAACACCTGCAATCGCTCGGCGGATTGTCGGCCATTCAAAAGCACAACGAAGAGAAGGGCGCGCTGCTGTACGACTTCATCGACGCCAGCGGGTATTACCGCGGCACGGCGGAAAAGAACTCACGGTCGCTGATGAACGTGTGTTTCCGGCTGCCGAGCGAGGATCTCGAATCGAAATTCATCAAGGAAGCGACTGCTGCCAGTCTCGACGGCCTGAAGGGGCATCGTTCGGTGGGCGGCGTGCGCGCGTCGATCTACAACGCATTCCCGAAGGAAGGCGTCGTCGCGCTGATTGATTTCATGAGTGAGTTCCAGAAGAAAAACGGCTAACCCCCCAGCCGGTTTTATGCGACGGGAGCGTGGGTGACCTTCCCCCGGTCAAGCGCTCCCGCCGTCATCCGCGAGCGCTACGCGGCGGGAAATTCTTTCCGCAGATACGTCAGAAATTCCGAAAAACTGTTGCCGTGGAAGTCGTGGGTGAAAATCCCGCGCACTTCGGGGTCGATGAACGCCGCGCCCCCGATGATGACGCGCGTGCCGAGTTCGCGGGTAATCGGGAAGAACTGCGCGTAGTCGCGGCGGAGCCGTTCGAGGTCCACCAGGATGGTGGATGAAATACAGACGATGTCGGGCTTGAAGCGGCGTACGGCGTCGGAAAATGAGAAGATCGGCGTATTCGGCCCCATCGAAATCACGTTCCACCCTTCCGTTTCCAGTATTTCCACGACCAGACGCAGGGCGATTTCGTGCAGATCGCCTTCCGGGCCGCCGCACAGGGCCGTCCGACCGGTGGGTTTCTTGTGCGGGATGCGCGAATGCAGGTGATCCGTGGCGGAGAGGGTCACCCGCGAGGCGAGGTGTTCCTCATAGATATTGAGTTCGCCCCGTCGCCAGCGCTCGCCGATCAGGTGGAGCACCGGCGTGAGAATGTCTTCCTTGAGTTCGATTTCCGAGAATCCGCGCAGGTATGCCCGCTGGAGCAATTCGATGCCGCGCTTTTCGTCGCCCGCGGTGGCCGCTTCGTAATAGAGGGCCTGGAGCGTTTCGTGATTGCGTTCGTTGAGCGCCGTTTCGAGCCGGGTGGCGAAAGCGAGGTCGACATGACCGTTTTCCTCTCCGGCGGGCGTCAGCGCCTCGTGAATCCATCCGGTGCTCTCGAACTGATGGGCTTCCTGGAAGCGAAGCAGGGCGTCGAGGGTGAATCGCCGGTGCCCACCGCGCGTCCGGATGCAGTCAAGGTCACCCGTATCACTCCACCGCTTGACGGTCGATTCGCCAACGTTCCACATCCGCGCCACTTCGGCGGTCGAATAGGTGCGTTCGTTGGCGCTGCTGGGTGATCCGTTTCCGGATTCGGTCGGTTTGCGGGGCAAAACAGCGTGCTCCGTTCATTTTGAACGATTTGGGCGTTTTGGGGGAGAAGGGAATCTAACCTCCGTTCACCATTTCGGTCAAGGAATGTTTTTTTCTGACCGATTTTCATTGGAAAAGGCCATTGGTGGAGCGATTTGAAGAAAAAAACAATCAACGTAAAATAGTTATTGACCGATTTGGACGTTTTCTGTACTCTTTGAATCAGGCGAAACACAGAACGAAAGTCCTTCGCCGAGATTTTTGAAACGGTTTTTACGAGATTGGCGCGCGTCGCTCTTGTTGGAGACTTGGAACGACGACTCCGGGGGGAGTTTTCAAGTCTACTGACGCTTGGGGGGTTGTGACGCGCGCCAAAACTTAAGTCGAGCGGGCCTGAAGAGTTCGTTCGCGGGTGGGGCGCTCCGATTCGGGAGCGCCCCATTTTCGTGCGCACGAGGCCTGCTTGCTTGGCGGGTGACCGGTTGGTAGGATGGAATCAGGTTCCCGCAAACCGAGAAAGACGGTCTGGCGGATGCGATTGAAAGCACGATTTCTCTGGTTACTATTTCGATTTGCGACGAAATACCCGGCTTTGGCCGGTCGGATCGTCCGATGGATCGCTCCGTTCGCGGCGCGACGGCTTCAGCGGAAGCGCGCGCGGTCGTTTCAGCGCGATGACCGGTTGGCGGCAGCGACCGTCGCCGAATTGCGGGTTGACGTCGCGCAGCCGGGGGCGACGTGGGAAGACGAGTTTGCGTTGGCGCAGGTGCTCGTCAGGCAACGAAATTACGGCGAGGCCGCGACCCGCTTCGAACGGGTGGCCGCCGCGCCCGCCGCCGACGCGGATTCCCGGCGCGACGCGGCCCTCTGGGTGGCGCGGACGCTCGAATACGCGGAGCGGTTCGAGGCGGCGCGGGCGGCCTATTCACAATACCTGAAAGACTTTCCGACCATCGGAACGCTTGAGCGGCGGCGGCTGGAACGCCGTGTTGCCGAACTTGAACGGTCGGTTTCGAAATCCTGATTGTTTTCCCGCGGACGCGGGAGCGGAGACCGGCGGCGGGCCGGCCAGCAAGCCGCGAGGAGACGGCGCGAACGATGTTGACACCCCAGGAAGCGGCCATTATGCAGCAGATTCAGACCTCCGGTGCGGATTTTACCGCGCTTCTGCTGCGGGCGAAGGACGTCGGGCGTCTGATTGACGCCGAAATCGAACGCGACATGACCGAAGTCGAGCAGGCCGGACTGCGCGAGGCCGTGACGTTTCTGTTCGAGGGACGCGGGAAGCGGTTGCGTCCGTTTTTGGTGCTGACCTGCGCGCAGGCGGCGGGCGGCGATCCGAAGGATGCGATTCCGCCGGCCTTGGCGGTCGAATACCTGCACAACCTCTCGCTGATCCACGACGACATGATGGACAACAGCGGCGAGCGCCACGGTCGGGCGACGCTGCACACGCGCTACGGTCTGAACACCGCGTTGCTGGTCGGCGACCTGCTCTACTCGAAAGCGGTCGAACAGGCGTCGCGCGTGCCGCGTCACGCCATCCGCATGGTCGAAGTGCTGGCCACGACGGCGAAGAAGATGTGCATCGGGCAGTTCGAGGACATGAGTTTCGAGCGGCGCGACGACCTGCTCATTGAAGACTATCTCCACATGGCGTCATGCAAGACCTCGGCGCTCTACAGCGCGAGTTGCGTGTGCGGCATGCTGGCCGCCGACGCCGACGAGCCGAGCATTGAGGCGCTGGCCGCCTTCGGCGAGAAGATCGGAACCGCGTTTCAGATCTGGGATGACGTGCTCGACCTCCAGGCCGACCCGTTGCAGCTCGGAAAGCCGCTCGGGCTGGATATTCGCGAGGGAAAGAAGACGCTCGTCGTGATCCACTTCCTCAAAACCGCTGACGCGGCGTCCCGGAAACGGTTTCTCGAACTGCTCGGCAAGCGCGACCTCAACGGAGACCTGCCGGAAGCGGTCGCGTTGCTGGAAAGTACCGCCTCGATTGAATTTGCCCGCAACACGGCGCTGCGCCTGCTCGCGGAAGCGAAGGAACACCTCGCCATACTGCCGCCGAGCGCGTCACGCGACCTGCTCCACCAGTACGCCGACTTCCTTCTTCAACGCAGCTACTGAAAATGAGTCTCGGAGTCTTGGGAGTCTTGAGTGTCTAGGGAGTCCATAAAAGGAAATTTGACTCCCAAGACTCCCAAGACTCCCAAGACTCCCAAGACTCCAAGACTTTCCTTCATGGCTCGTGAACACGATTTCATCGAACGCCGCCGCCTCAACTGGAAACGGTTGGAGGACATGCTGGCGCTGGCTCGCAAGGGACAGTTGAAAACGCTCCACCGCGAGCAGGTCCGCGAGTTCGGGCATCTGTATCAGCGGACCGCCGCCGATCTCGCGATTGCGCGGCAGGAAATCCGTGATTCGCGGCTGGTGAACTACCTGAACAATCTGGCCGGGCGGGCGCACGGGGCGATCTATCGTTCCAAGAGCGCGGGAATGAAGGGCATCTGGGAGTTTTACCGGTATTCGGGCCCGGCGCTGTTCCGCGAGACGTTCCGCTATACGCTGGCGGCGTTTCTCGTCTTCATGATTTTCGGCGCGGCGAGCGGCGCGCTGATGTGCTACGACGAGGACTTCGCCAACGCGGTCGGCGCGGGGCCGGTTCTTGAACAGATCAAGCACGGCAAGAACTGGACCGACGAAATCAACAAGGCGAATCCGATCGCGTCCACCAACATCATGACCCACAACGCGCAGGTCGCGATCTATTCGTTCGCCACCGGAATTTTCGCTGGGTTGGGAACGCTTTACTTCATGGCGTTCAACGGGTTGCAGATCGGCGGGGTCACCGGGTTGTGCATCAAGTACAAGTTCACGCCGGTGCTCATTTTCATGTGCGGGCACGGGGTGTTCGAACTGTCGGCAATCTTCATTGCCGGAGGCGGCGGGTTTCTCATGGGAAGCGCGCTTCTGATGCCCGGCAACCTGACCCGGGGCGAGGCACTCCTCGAACGGGGAGTGAAAGCCGTCAAGCTGCTGGCCCTGTGTTTGCCGATGCTCGGTATTGCTGGCATCATCGAGGGATTCATCTCGCCGGCGCACATTCCGAGCGGATTCAAGTTTGCGGTCGCCATCGTGTGCGCGATCGTGCTGGTGGTGTATTTTTCGACGCCGGACCGTCGTCCGAAGTCGGTCGATGCCACCGCGAAATAATCAGGACTGATAAAGAGGCACTACATGCAGACGTTTCTGGAAGATATCGATACCGAAAAGACCATTGAACTCCTCAAGGAGATCATGGAATGCGAACTGGCCGGGGTTGTGTGCTACACGCACTTCTCGTTGATGGTGACGGGGCCGAACCGCATCCCGATCGTCACGTTTCTCAAGGGGCAGGCGACGGAGTCGCTGCTTCATGCCCAACAGGTCGGGGAAATCCTGACCGGGCTGGAAGGCCATCCGAGCCTGCGCATCGCTCCCATCGAGGAAACGCACCGGCACACGGTTCACGACATTCTTTCGGAGAGCCTCGCGCATGAACGGCGGGCGCTCAACCTCTACAAGCAGTTGCTCGGCGTGGTGGCCGACCACAGCGTGTATCTCGAAGAATTCACGCGCGGCATGATCGGGCAGGAGGAACTTCACTGCCTTGAACTCAAGAAGATGCTGCGCGATTTCGGCCAGGTGTAGAATTCAACGTTCCGTTTGGGACGCCGAATACAGATGCAGCCAGTGGAAGGCGACGATCACGAGTGCGTGCGTGATGTCGCCTTTCTGCATGAGGGCGGGAATGTCTTCGAGTGGCACGAGCCGGACGCTCAGGTCTTCGTTGCCGTCGAACTGCGGCGGCTTCGTGAAGCGCGCGTTCCGAGCGAGGAAGCTGTAGCAGGTGTTGTTCTGAATCGCCGGGTTGGGGTGGTTGAACCCGAGTTCGATGACTTCCTCGGCTTCGTAGCCGGTTTCTTCGAGGAGTTCGCGCGCCGCCGCGTGGGCGGGC
>JAAFHI010000698.1 GCA_013298335.1 Actinomycetota bacterium | reverse complement strand
TTTTTGGCCATTCCGGTCGTGCCTTCGACCAGTTTTCCGTTGAAGAACAGGGCCGCGCCGGTATCGTGGCCGACCTCGACGTACACCACGTCACGCAACCCGCGCGCCACGCCGCAGGCGACTTCGCCGACCGCGCAGGCGTTGACGTGCGAGCACAGCTTCACGGGCAGTTGGGACATTTCGACGGCCCGTTTCTGAATGGCATCCAGCGCCAGCCCGCGAAACCCGATCCAGAGTTCGCTTTGTCCCGACTGGCGGTTGAGCAGGCCGGGAATCGCGACGCCCAGACCGGAAAACGCCTCGGCATCTCCCTCGGTCTGTTTGAGTTCGAAGATGAAATCCCCAAGCTGGTCGAGCAGGGCCGCCTCGCTGGTCGCCGCCAATACCTGCCGACGCTGCGTAACGACTTCCCCGTCGGCATCGCAGACGACGCCTTTCAAATGGGTCCCGCCACTGAAATCAATTCCGATCGAAAGCCTGTCCTGTCCGTCACCAGACATGTTCTCACCTCGTTCCATGACCGATCCTCGGTTGCAAATTCCCGGAGAGCATAGCAACCTTGGACAGCCTCGAACAACAACCGTCCCGCAATTTCGCGAGCGGTAAAAACCAGCGGAGAAAAGCCATGTTCTCGAAAATCCTGCTCGCAACCGACGGCTCAGATTTTTCGCTCCGGGCGGCGCACCATGCCGCCAGTCTGGCCAAAAAAATGGGGGCGTCGGTCACCGTCATTCATGTCGCCGAACCGATGAACGAACTCGCCTACATCGGGCTGCCGGGCTTCGAACTCGGCGTCGATCCGACGCGGCTGAACGAGTTCCAGCACGAGGTTTCCGAAAAGATCATCGCCCGGACGGGTGAAATTCTTACAACCGAAGGCATTGCCTACGAAACGCACCGCGACCTCGGCCATCCCGCCAAAACCGTGGTGGACCTCGCCGAAAAGGGAGGGTTCGACCTGATCGTGGTCGGCAGCAGCGGGCATGGGCAGACCGGGGCGATTCTGCTCGGCAGCGTTTCGGACCGCATCGCCCATCGCGCCCACTGCCCGGTTCTGATTGTGAAGTAGGGGCATGGGGAATGGGGGATTGGGCATGGTGTTTTGAGTTTCGATGTCGGTTTACTGCTCGAAAATCGAGCGCCGTCAGCTCAAAACGAAAAATCCATCCGGCTGCCCCCATGCCCTATCCCCCATGCCCAAAAGAGGTTCGTGAGTGTTCGATTTTCCCGGCGGCTTCTTTCCCTCCTTCACCGCCGCGGCCTGCGCGGTGTGCGGCATCGTCTTTCTGGCGCTGAATCTCGCCCCGAAACCGATCAAGGAACGCATCCTCGCCATCGGTTCGCCCGAGGCCATCGAGCTTTACAATGGCCGGTACTGGGGGCTCCTGTCGTCAGCCTTTGTCCACCTTCAGATCTGGCATGTGTTTTTCAATGTGTACTGGCTCTGGAAACTGGGCATCGTCGTCGAAGCGGAATTCGGGATGTTCCGCCTCGCGGGCTTCTGCCTTGTGGCGGCCATCGTCAGTTCGAGCGCGCAACTGGTCTTTTCCGGAACGACCGGCATCGGGATGTCGGGCGTGCTCTACGCGCTTTTCGGATTGATGTGGATCGGGAAATCGCGCGTTCCGCACTTCGCGGCGGTGCTTCCGAACGACCTCGTCATCGTCTTTCTGGTGTGGCTGGTCGGATGCGTCGTGGCGACCCGCCTGAAACTCGTCAACATCGGCAATGCGGCCCACACCGCCGGACTGATTTTCGGCGTCGCCACGGCGCAGGCGTTCCTCGTCGAAAAAGCCTTTTTCCCGACTTTCATCGCGGTCGTCGGCATGAGCGCGGCGGCCCTCGTGCCCCTGTTCTGGAGTCCGTGGTCGGCGGTCTGGCTGTTCGACCGGGCCTACAAGGCGCATCGTAGGAAGGATTACGCTGCGGCGGTCGCGCTGTACCGCAAAAGTCTCGGCAGAGGCATTCGCCCGGAAATGGGCTGGAAGAATCTGGCGATTGCCCATGCCGCAATGGGCGACGAGAAACAGTTCCGCGCGGCGCTCGCCGAATTGCGCAAGATCAATCCCGAAGCGGCGCGGGAATTCGATTGATCCCGCCTTCATTTTCCCTTTTGAAAGTCATTGAATGTCGAACAACCACGACGAACTGCTGGCTCCGGTAACCGAAAACTCGCGCAGGGGGGACCAGACGCCCTGGGTCACCCAATTCGTCTGCGCCGTCTGCGGCCTGGTCTACATCGGCCTCAACCTCGAAGACGACCCGGTCCGAAATCCGTTTTTCGAATGGGCCGTTCCGACCGTGCAACAGATTTTCGAAGGTCGCTTCTGGGGCCTCGTGACTTCCAACTTTGTCCACATCGAAATCTGGCACGTGGCCTTCAATGGCTACTGGTTCTGGATTCTCGGTCGGGCGGTCGAACGTGAAATCGGACGGATCGGCCTGATTCTGCTGGTCATTTTTTCGGGCTTCACCGCCGCCGGGGCCGAACTGGTGGTCGCGGACACGACCGGCATCGGTCTTTCCGGCGTGGTGTACGGCGTTTTCGGCTTTCTCTGGATCGGCAGCCGGACGCGCCGGGCCTTCGCCGAAGTCATGCCCCGGCAAACTGTCCTCATCTTTCTGATCTGGCTCGTGGCCTGCTACATCCTGACCGCCGCCAAGGCCATGAACGTCGCCAATGCCGCCCACGTCGGCGGATTGCTGTTCGGCATGGCCGCCGGAGAGGCGTTCATCAACCGGCGGCGGGTGGCGCTGATGTGGGTGGCCTTGGCGCTGATGTTCGGCGCGGCGGTAACGGCCTGTTTCTGGAACCCGTGGTCGCCGGACTGGCTCGGGCACCAGGCCCTGAAGGCGCAAAAACGCGGGGACTACCCGACCGCCGTCCACTATTACAGAAAATTTCTGGCGCGCGGGCGCGACCCCGGCTGGGCCCTGCACAATCTCGCCGTTCTCTACGTGAAGACGGGTGACCTCCCGAATCTCAAGGCCACGCTCGATGAACTCAGGAAGGTCAACCCGCGGGATGCCGAAAAATTCGACCTGCCGGCGGCGGCGGAAGAATCGAAACCGCCCACGCAAAAAAAGTGAGCCGAGGCTTCCCCGTTTTTACT
>JAAFHI010000318.1 GCA_013298335.1 Actinomycetota bacterium | reverse complement strand
GGTCGGTTTCCTGAATCGCGGCGATTTGAATCGAAAGCGTTTCAAGTTTGCCGAGACTGCCGCGCGGTTTGACGAGTTCGTGCTGGCGGACGGCGGCCCGGTCGTGCCATTCGGATGACGGCGTGGCGATTGTGCGAAGAAGAAGATCGAGAGCGGTTTCCATTGTCTTTGAATCCGTGTAATCCGTGTAATCCGTGGCCATTATTCTTCATCGCCACGGATTTCACAGATTACACGGATTTTATGGATGGCAGGAATCCTGCGATAAACGGCATTGTGCCGTCGCGGGCGGCTGTCTAGCATCGCGACATGCCTGATGTGTCCCAAGTTCCAGCCTGTGTCCGCTCGATTGCCCTCGTCGCGATGGGGGAATCGGAGATTCTCGACGTTTCGGGGCCACTGTCGGTCTTCGACGGCGCGAACCGCCTTTTCATGGAACGTTCCGGGGGCCGACCGGCCTACCGGACGGAACTGCTCTCGGTGGCGCCCGACCGGGTCGTGACCTGCACCTGCGGCGTCAGCCTCAATGCGCACAACGATTTCCGGCATTCTTCCGGGCGGTTCGACACGCTGCTCGTGACGGGCGGCTTCGGCGTCGCCCGGCTCGGCGAGCATCGCGATTATCTCCAGTGGGTGAAAACGGTCGGGAAGGACGTCCGGCGGCTCGGCTCGGTCTGCGCGGGCGCGGTCGTCCTTGCCGCCGCCGGATTTCTCGACGGACGCCGCGCCACGACCCACTGGCGCTGGTGCGACCTGATTGCGTCGCATTTTCCGAAGGTCGAATTTGATCCCGACCCGATTTTCATTCAGGACGGCAACGTTTACACCTCGGCGGGCGTGACGGCGGGCATCGACCTCGCCCTTGCGCTGGTCGAGGAAGACCTCGGCGCGGAACTGGCACTCAACGTTGCCCGCAACCTCGTCGTGTTTCTGCGGCGACCGGGCGGGCAGTCGCAGTTCAGCGTCGCGCTGTCGCAGCAATTCGCGGAACTCGCGCCCCTCAGAAAACTTCACGGCTGGATTCTCGAACACCTCGAAGCGCCGCTGACGGTCGAATTTCTGGCCGATCGCGTGGGCATGAGTCCGCGCAATTTCGCGCGGGTGTTCGTCCGGCACACCGGCACGACTCCGGCGCGGTTCGTGATGAGCCTGCGGGTCGAGGCGGCCCGGCGGCGGCTCGAAGAATCCGACCAGACCGTCGAACGGATCGCCAACGATTGCGGCTTCGGTACGACCGAGGCCATGCGCGGCGCGTTCCAGCGCGTGCTGCGCGTTTCGCCGCAGGATTACCGAAAACGGTTTCAATCCCTCGCGGCCTATTCCGCAACCTCTTCGTTTGAAAGGACTTTCGAGTTATGACGCTCAAAATCTACGACATCGTCGTGTTCCTGTACCCCGGCATGACCGCGCTCGACGCCATCGGGCCGTACGAGGTGTTGCGGGCCATTCCCAACGCCCGCATCCGGTTCGCCGCCAAGACGCGCGGCCCGGTCGAGGTGGATTCCGGCTTTCTGAGCCTGCACGCCGAATTTTCGATTTCGGAAATTGATTCCGCCGACATCCTGCTCGTTCCGGGCGGAAATTCGCTGCCGCAACTCGACGATCCGGAAGTACTGGCGTGGATTCGCCGGATTCACGAAACAACCCGCTGGACGACCTCGGTCTGTACCGGTTCGCTGATTCTGGCGGGCGCGGGCGTGCTGGAAGGAATGGAAGCCACCACCCACTGGAGTGCGCTGCCGATTCTGGCCGACTTCGGCGCGAAACCCTGTGAACGGCGGGTCGTCCGGCATGGAAAGGTCGTGACGGCGGCGGGCGTGTCGGCGGGTATCGACATGGGCCTCGAATTGGTCGCCATGGAAGCCGGCGAGGAGGCCGCGAAAACGGTGCAGTTGATTATCGAGTACGATCCGGCCCCGCCCTTCGACGCCGGTTCGCCCGCCAAGGCCGGAGAAGCGATTCTGAACCGGGCGAAGGCGATTCTGACCGCGTCGCAGGCCCGGAGTGCGGGAGCGTGAGAGTAATTGAGAATTGAGAATTGAGAATTGAGAGTGGAGAGTGGAGAGTGGAGAGTTACGGGTTGGAAAACCTCTCAATTCTCAACTCTCAATTCTTAAACGGCCCCTTTGAACTTTTTCTCCGCGATGGGGTCGTCATCGAAGGTATTGAGAAGCAGGATGAAGTTGCGTTTCCGCTTGTGTTCCTGCCGGACGGTTTCCAGCAGGCTGAACCATTCGTTGGTTCGGCCCAGCGCGCGGAGGGTGTCCCGAATGCGGCGGAGGAATGTGACGGCTTCCTCGTACCCTCCCTGATTGGATCGGGAGATACTTTCAACCACCAGCCAGCGCCAGATTTCGAGCGCCCGCTCGGGGTGGCTCGCCGTGATTGCCTCGGCAACTTTCACGGCGACGGCGGCGCGTGGGTCGAACCCGAAGCGATTTTTGGTGGGGACCGGTCGGTCGTACCATTTCAAAACTGTTTCCGGGTCTTTTTCGCCGATGGCGATGTCAATCAGAACCGCGATCAGGGGAAATTCCGGGCGAAAAGAGGGCTTTGTAACCGGCAAGTCGTGTTTTTCGAGCGGCCATTCGGTGGGATCGGGCTTTTTCTTCGTGTCGAAGGGCCCTCGCCCGGTTTCAAGGAAGCGCAGCGCCGCCGCGCGGACGAGTTTCGGGCTTTTGGTTTTGGCCGCGTCCCGGATGAGTTCCCGGTAGGACGCGACCGACGGATAGGAAAAAAAGAAATCGGCGTTCAGCGCGGCGGCCCGGTCGTATTTTCCGAGTTTGCGCCAGATGTCGATCAGCTTTTCCCGCAACGCCCGCTCGAAGTGGTACTCGTCGCCTGTGAACTTCCGGATGCCCTGGATGCACCACTTTTCCGCGTCGCCCCACCGCTCGTCGGCCATCAGCCGGTCCACAAGCGGGTCGAAACTGTTTGAACTGACCGCCTCTTTTTCGAGAAAGGGAACGATTTCCCCGATTCTGCCGGCCTGTTCGAGCGCGTTGACGCACATGTCGGCGAACACTCGGGTATCCAACATCCCCCGTGTCACCTTGTTCTGTTTCGGGTCCAGCCACTGGAGCAGGGCATCGGCGAGGTCGCTCCACTGGTCGGGTTTGCGGGGAAAGATCTTGAAGGCGCGCAACCCGGAGCCGATCAGATCGAAATCGTTCAGGGTGTCGGCTTCCAGTACCCATTCGACCTGTTCAAGCGCGGGAAGTCCCGATTGGGGAAGTGCCATGAAGATCAGCGTCAGGCATTTCTGGATGCCCTCGTTGAGGGCCCTGCTGTCATAGGCCCCTTCAACCAGCTCGTTTCCGGCCTCGATCAGCTCGTGCCCGAGCGGAAGCGCCTCCGCGATGTGGCCGCCGTCAATCAGTACCTGAAACTTGTCGTGGAGCTTGGCGAGGATCTTCTCCCGATTCCCGCCCGACCCGACGTCGTAACGGTTGCCGTACAAGCTTCGACGTGAATATCCGTAACTGCCTTCATTGCACAATTCGTCAATCAGCTTCCGGATGGCGTTGATGAGCGCCTTCGGCACGGTTGCTTCCGCGCTCTGGCGATCCGTGATGAATTCACGGGCTTTCGGGACGGATTTGTTCAGATCGGCGACGAGTTCAACCAGTTTTTCCTTCGTCAGACCGTCAAGGTAGGTCCGGATCGGGTCGCCTTTCGGTTTTGCCGCCGATTTTTTGGCCTGAACGGGCGGCGCTTCCTCGAAGTCGTCGTCCTCTTCCTCTTCAAAATCGTCGTCTTCATCGTCGTCCCATTCGTCATCGTCATACCACTCGCCCTCGTCTTCCGCTTCGAGCATCACGAAACGACGGTCGGTTACCTTGGCTTTCGGGACCGGGTTGTCACTTTTCAATGCTTCAAGAAATGTCAGCACGGTCGCGACGGCGTGCTTGCAGGTGTCGTCGTAGGGGCAGGTGCAGCGATCCCAAAGTTGCCCTTTTTTATCGAGCGAGACGGCGGTGGCATAGCGTTCCGTGCCTTCCACCCACGCGACGATCTCGCCGTCATCGGTCATGGCGAGTTTTTTGACCTGTTTGTCGCGGAAATAGTCGCGGCCCCGGCCCACAATCGTGCTTCCGGCCCATTTCGTGAGGTCATTCCACGTCAGAGCAGCCCATTTCGCGGTCGGGTCGGTATTCGAGGAAGGTTTTTTCGCCATCGGTCCTCTTCTTCTTTTCGGAATCCGATTGGTAAAAGAGAGCTGTTTCGCCGCATGTATATAAGGATCGCGCGCGTACGATGAACGGCTTTTCAAAGTTCCGGGAATCAAACCCGCGCGGTCGGCCAATCCTTCTGACTGCTGACCACCCTTTGGAAACGTTTCCCCCGATTCGCTCGAAGACTCGCATCATCGGGGGCTATATGCGGGCACCCGCCTGCGCGGGTTTCCAGTCAGGTCGAAAAATTCCACCAAACCCGACGGGGGCAGGAAAATTGCACTGACTGCTGACTGCTGACTGCTGACTGCTGACTGCTGACTGCTGACTGCTGACTGCTGACTGCTGACTGCTGACTGCTGACTGCTGACTGCTGACTGCTGCTTCACCGGCTCAGTTCGTTCTTCACCGCTCCGGCGATCTGGCCGGCGGAGAGGCGCGGCAGGTAGATGTAGCGTCCCTGGAACATTTCCGCGAGATTTTTGGCCTCGCCGCCCGAGACGAAGCGGTTCTGGGTGTCGATGACGATGGTTTTGACCCCCGCCGCAACGTAGACCCGCGCCATGTCTTCCATTTCCTTTTTGATCGCCGCCTGCTGCTCGGCCTTGTTGGTGACGGTCTCGTCCGGGCGGGCGAGGATGTTTCCGCGTCCGTCGCTCAGGATCACGACGAGTGATTCGGAGTAGGTCCCGGCGCGGCGAACTTCATCAATCAGGACGTGCGCCCGGCGCAGGGCGTCGTTGAGGGGCGTGCCGCCGCCGGTCGGCAGTTTTTCGAGCTGGCGTTTGGCGGCCTCGACGCTCTGGGTCGCGGAAAGCAGGACCTTACTTTCATTGCCGAAGCAGCCGATCATGGCGACCTTGTCGCGGCTGACGTAGGACTGCCGCAGCAACTCGACCACCGCGCCTTTCGCCTGCCCCATCCGGTTGACGGCCATGCTGCCCGAGGCATCCACGATGAAGACGAGCAGCGCGCCCGTCCGCTGGCGGAATTTCTTCAGCCGGACGTCGTCTTTCGTCAAAAGAATCCGGTCGGTCGTCTGGTCGGGCCGGGCATTGCGGCG
>JAAFHI010000913.1 GCA_013298335.1 Actinomycetota bacterium | reverse complement strand
CGAAACGCACCATTCGAATTTCCCGGGATGGATTGAAGCCAGTCGTTCGAACGCCTCGGCCAGCGCGCGGATGTTGTGCTGTTCGATGAGTCTTCCCGAAAAGAGGAAGCGCAGTTTTTCACGCGGTACGCGGTCGGGAATCTCGAAAACGGGCCGCAGGTCCTGGTAGTAAGCAAAAAACGAGGCGTCGAGCGGATTCGCGAGCAAACCGCGATAGAACTCGACCGCCCGGTCACCGACGCCGAGCACAAAGGCGGGCGGCATCTTCTTCCACAACCGGCGATAGAGTTCACGGCGGGCGATGCGCTTGGGCAAGGAACTCAGCATCGGCTGTTCGGCGAAAACCCCGAAGGTCGCGTGGTTGGCTTTTGAAATCTCGAAGGATGCGTCGAAGGCTTCCCCGCGCCCGAATCCGCAGATGACGACGCGCGGCTGGTGTGATTTGAAGAGGCCGCTTAAATACTCGTGAATCGGCGTGTCGGCATCGCGAAAATGGACGACCGGCGACGGCTCGATGGCCTTCCAGTGCTTGCCGCGATTCTCGCCGACCTGGGGTTCGACGAACACGACGTGGTACTCGACGCGACCCAGCGCGTTCACCGCGTCGCCGAGTTCGACCATGAACGGCGTCGCGTGTCCGGTGATGAAAAAAACGCGGGGAAGAGTGCTCATTGGGTTGAAAGCAGCGCCAGGGTCCGCCGGATTTCATCGTCGAGCGCGTCGAGCGACGGATGCCAGCCGAGCGCGGTCAGGCGTCCGGTTTCGACGGTGAAGGGTTCGCGGAAGGCATCGGAACGGTCGCCGCGTTCAAGCGCGATGCCTCCGCCGAGCGTCTCCGCCGCGACGGTCCGAATCCGCTCGGCGAGTTCATCCAGGCGCATCGAACGCCCCAGCGCGAGGTGCATCGGCGTCGGGTCGGAGATGTCGGTTTCGACGAGGATTGAGATGGCCGCGAGCGCGTCGGGCATGGTGACGAAATCGCGGTAGGCGCAGCCGTCGGTCATCAGCCGGATGGTCCGGTTTTCCACGGTCTGCTTGCACAGATCGAGAAAGATCAGCCGCCACTGCGGACCGATGGCCGGATGGGCGGGCGCGCCGACGATGTTGGTCGGACGCACCACCGCCGCCGGCAATCCGGACTCCGCGATCAAACGCTCGCAGAGCGCGTGGGCCGCGCCGTAGGGATGGGTCGGGGTCGGCGCGTCGCCTTCGCGGTAGACCACGCGCGGCTGCGAGCCGAAAACGTGAAAGGTCGAGGCGTGAATCAGGCGTTTTGCGCGGCCCGAACCGACGAAATCGAGGCAGGTTTCAATGTTTGCCCGCGTCGCGGCCAGTGCCGCGTCGGGGTCCGCGCCCGCTTCCGCCGCGCTCGCCGTCGCGAGGTTGATGAAACAGTCGAACGCGCCAGTGGCGGGCGGTGCATCCGTGCGGGTGATGCGCGGATGCGTCGCGAGCCACTGTTCGCGTTCGGGCCCGAGCGTGCGCGAGGTGACGACCACTTCGCCTTTTTCGCTCAAATGTTCGGCGAGTCGGGCACCGAAATACCCGACGCCGCCGGTAATCAGAAAACGACGGTCAGCCATGTTTCAAATCCCACGAATAGGGAATTTTGTCGGAGAACGGATCGAGGCGTTCGATCTCGGTCGGGTCGTGCGGAATCGACGCGCAGTTGGCCACGAGCGCCATCGTCGTGCCGGTACCCTTGAAACCGTTCCACACGAGCGGCGGCACGGTCACGAGCTGGTAGTTCGATTCGCCGATGAACAGTTCCATCAGTTCGCCCTTGGTCGGCGAATCGGCCCGGTCATCGTAAAGCACCATCTTGATGTGCCCGACCACGACGGCGTAGTTCAGGACCATCTTGTGGTGGATGTGCCACGCCTTGATCGCGCCCGGATAGACGCCCGAAAAGTAGATTTCCCCGAATTGCTGAAAGTGCGGCGCATCGGAGCGGAGCATGTGCATGATCTTGCCGCGTTCGTCGGGAATCTGACGGAGCGGGGTGACGGCGACGCCGTGAATCATCGGTTTGTGTCCTTCTCTTCCGAAAGAAAATTGCGGTACCACGCGACCGTTTCGGCCAGCGCCGCGTCGAGCTTGTAGGCAACGTCCCAGCCGAGCAGCGTCTTTGCCTTGGTCGAGTCGAGGTATTGCGAATGGATTTCGCCCTTCGCGGTATTGCGAATGTCGGGTTCGATGTGGCGGCAGTCCATCGCGTCGCGGATGAGGTCCACGAGTTCGAGGACGTTCAGCGCGCGCTCGGGGCTGAAGTTGAACCCTTCGCCGCGGATTTCCGGGCGGTCGAGCGCTTCCCCGAGGCAGAGGTACGCCGTGACGACGTCCTTCACGAAAATGTAGTCGCGGACAAACGTGCCGTCGCTGCGGATGATGGGCCGCTCGCCGTTCAAAAGCGCGAGAATCGTC
>JAAFHI010000633.1 GCA_013298335.1 Actinomycetota bacterium | reverse complement strand
GGCCAGCGCGAAACCGGCGGCAAACCTGGCTTCATAGGTACTGGCCAGCCAGAGCAGGGGCAGCGACCACGCGCCGCATCCGACAATGAGGTCGATCGGGGCGTTGTGGAGCCAGCGAAGCGGCGGTGCCGGTTTCGCGTCGGCGTCGGCGAGCGGAGCGTTCAAAACGTCAACTGACATGCTTTTTGGCCTGTGAGTGTGTATCTTGCGGAAGTGTTTGGGCTCTGAAAACCGAGCAACCAGCGTGCCGGTGGCGGATTTTCGATTTTCGATTGAAGATTTTCGACCAGGTTCCCTTTGGCGAAGTGACCCCCGTCGTTTTTATAAATCGAAAATCTTCAATCGAAAATCAAAGATTACCTGAAAGGCGGGGAAGGCGATGACGCCGGTGGCAATGCGCGATTCGCGCCGGATCTGGGCGGACCGCTATCGAACGGTTCGCGAACGGTCGGAAACCCTCTGCGGACCCCTCGAAACGGAAGATTTCGTGGTCCAGTCGATGCCCGACGTGAGTCCTCCGAAGTGGCATCTGGCCCACACGAGCTGGTTTTTCGAAACCTTCGTGCTCAGGGTGGGCGACCCGGCGTACCAGGTGTTTCACCCCCGGTACGACTACCTTTTCAATTCCTACTACGAATCCGTCGGCGAACGGCACCCCCGTCCGAGCCGCGGATTGCTGACCCGGCCCACGGTCGCCGAGGTCCGTGCCTACCGTGCCTATGTGGATGCCGCCATGGAAGCTTTCGTTACCGAAAGTGACGATTTGACGTGGCACCGGCTCGCCCCGGTGGTCGAACTCGGCCTCCATCACGAACAGCAGCACCAGGAACTGCTGGTGACCGACATCAAACACATCCTCGGGACCAATCCGCTGCGTCCGGTCTACCGCGAAATCGAGCCGGACGACGAGCTGGACGAACTGCCGCCGCTGGGCTGGATCGAGCACAGCGAGGGCATCCGCCACATCGGCCACGTCGGCGACGGGTTCGCCTTCGACAACGAGGGCCCGCGCCACCGGGTGTTCGTCGGGGCGTTCCGCATCGCCGGACGCCCGGTGACCAACGCCGAATATCTCGAATTCATGGACGACGAGGGCTACGACCGGCCCGAACTGTGGCTGTCGGAAGGCTGGGCGACCGTGCAGGCCCGGGGCTGGCGCGCACCGCTCTACTGGGAACAACCCGAACCCGGCGAGTGGCAATCCTTCACGCTGCACGGCGATACCCCCGTCGGACTTGACGAGCCGGTCTGCCACGTCAGTTTTTACGAAGCCGACGCCTTCGCCCGCTGGGCGGGGAAGCGGTTGCCGAACGAATTCGAGTGGGAAGTCGCGGCGCGGGAATTTTCTCCCGAAAACGGGAATTTCATGGAGTCGGAACGGTGTCACCCCCGCCCCGTTTTGAACGACCCGCTGCCGCGGCTCAACCACCAGTTTTTCGGTGACGTCTGGGAATGGACGGCCAGTCCCTACATTGCCTATCCGGGATTCCGCCCCGCCGTCGGGGCGCTCGGCGAGTACAACGGCAAATTCATGTGCAATCAGATGGTCCTGCGCGGCGGTTCCTGCGCCACTCCCCGATCGCACATCCGCGCCACCTACCGGAATTTCTTTCCGCCCGACGCCCGGTGGCAGTTCACCGGGATTCGGCTGGCCGAATAAATAAAAGTCTTGGAGTCTTGGAGTCGGGCGTCTTGGAGTCAAAAAACCGGATTGTATTTGACTCATAGACTCCCGGACTCCCGACTCCAAGACTCTTCAGAAGGATTTTTTTCATGAACGCACCGGCCTACGGCTATCTCGTTTCGTTTCACGATCTTCACCCGGAACCGGCGGCGTTCCGGGCGGAGGTGACGGCGGGGTTGCGACAGTCGCGCAAGATGATCCCGGCGAAGTTTTTCTATGACAAGCGGGGGTCGGAGCTGTTCGATGAAATCTGCGGGCTGGAAGAGTACTACCCGACGCGCACCGAAGTCGGGCTGCTCGAACGCCACGCGGCGGAAATGGCCGAATGTATCGGCGCGGGCACGGTCCTGGTCGAGTTCGGCAGCGGCAGCAGCGTGAAAATCCGGCTGCTGCTTGACCGGCTGCCCGATCTGGCCGCCTACGTGCCGATTGATATTTCAAAGGAGCATCTGCTCGTTTCGGCGAATGAACTGGTCCGCGAATTCCCCGCGCTGCGGGTCGAAGCGGTCTGCGCCGACTATACGCGACCGCTCGATCTGCCCGATTTCGATCCGGAACTGAACGGAAAACGGCGGTGCGTGTTCTTTCCGGGATCGACCATCGGAAATTTCGAACCGGCGGAGGCCGAGGTTTTTCTCCGCCAGGCGGCGGAACTGGCCGGACCGGGCGGCGGACTGCTCATCGGAGTTGACCTGAAGAAGGACCCGGCGGTACTGCACGCGGCCTACAACGACGCGCGGGGCGTGACGGCGGAGTTCAATCTGAACCTGCTGGCACGGATCAATCAGGAAGCCGGGGGGAATTTTGACCTCGCGGCGTTTTCACACCGGGCCTTCTACGACCCGGACGCCGGGCGGATTGAAATGCACCTCGTGAGCGAACGCGAGCAGACGGTCCGCATCGGCGACGAGCCGTTCGGGTTTGCCGCCGGGGAGACGATTCACACGGAAAATTCCTACAAGTACGACGTGGCGGAATTCCGCGCGCTTGCCGAGCGGGGCGGATTCCGGTCGCGGGCGGTCTGGACCGACGACCGCAACTGGTTCTCTTTGCAGTACTTCGTCGTCGGCTGAGTTTTTGAAACACGAAGCCACAAAGGCACGAGGGCACGAAGAAGTTGAATCTCTTCGTGCCCTCGTGCCTTTGTGGCTTCGTGTTCCGGTTTTTATTCCAGAGCCTTGTTGCGGGTCGGCGCGAGCGTCTTTTCGCCGCCGCCGCCGGGGTTGGAAAGGCCAGCCGGTTCGTCGGCGACGAGGCCCATCTGACGTTTGTAGGCGAGGAGCGTGTCCTGCGCCTGAATGTTGTAGGACTCGCGCTCGATTTCGGCCATCTGGGAATCCACCCCGCTATTGCTGAGTTCCATCTTGGCATCCGCCGAAGCGGCACGGCGGTTGATCTTGTCGCGCATTTCATCAAACGACCCGGCGACATCACCGACCTGGAACGACGCCATGGTCTGGGCGAGCTGTTCCTGCATGCGGGCGCGCTTGCTCTCGCCGATGAGTTGCGTCGCTTCGTCCTGCTTGCGCTTCATTTTCAGCAGGTATTCGTCGCGGAACTTGATCGCCTGCTGCGATGCCTTCTTTGAGGAAGCGAGCTGGTCCTTCAGCCGGACGAGCGAATTCTGCTTTTCCTGCATGCTCGCGATGTAGGTGGTGGCGATGTCATCGCGGCCCATCTTGATG
>JAAFHI010000349.1 GCA_013298335.1 Actinomycetota bacterium | reverse complement strand
CAGATCACCCCCGCCCGGTCCTCGATGAGAATGCGCACGTTGCCGCCGGTCTGGCCGTTCTGCTGCCCAGCGTACTGCGCGACCACCTTGCCCTTGTCGAGCACCATCACGCCCCCGCCGACGCTGCCCACCCACAACCGCCCGTCGCGGGCGACCAGCAGGGCGTAAATGTTCTGGTTCGTCAGCCCGTTGGCGGTGGAGAGGGTCTGGACCACCCGTCCGTTCGTAATTTTCGCGATGCCGCCGTTGTTGAGCCCGACCCAGATGTTGTTTTCGGGGTCTTCGGCGAGCGCCCGGACCGAATCGCTTCCGAAACCGTCCTGCTTCGAAAAGTGCGCCGTCACCCTGCCGTTCTCGATGCAGTCGAGGCCGTTGTCGTCGAGTCCGATCCAGAACCGGCCTTTCCGGTCTTCGAGGATGACCCGGACGTTGTTGTCGCGCAGGCCCTGAATGGTCGAAATATTGCTGAACTTCGCGTCGCGCAGCCGGTTCAGCCCGCCGTTGGTTCCGACCCAGAGACTGCCTTCGCGATCGAAGTACATCGCCCGGACGAACCGGTGGGCCAGTCCCTCCGCCGGCGTTCGGCCCGAAATGTCGCCCTCGACGAACCGGCACATCCCGCCGGTTTCGAGACCGAGCCAGATGACCCCGTCGCGGTCCTCGATGATTTCGTGAATGACGTTGTCGGGCAGGCCGGTCGCCTTCGTGAAGGTCGTGAACGTGCCGTTGCGTAGCCGCGACAGCCCCGTCCCGTTGGAACCGACCCAGACATCGCCGTTGCGCGCGGCGTAGAGCGAAAAGATCGTGTCGGAGGTCAGTCCGTTCTTCGTCGTGTAGTTGGTGAATTTTCCGTCTTTGTATCTCGAAATGCCGCCGCCGGAACTGCCGTACCACAATGCGCCGTCCGGCCCGACCGACAGCCGGTAGCCGCTGTTGTGACCGAGGCCGTCCTTGACGGTGAAGTTCGTCCATTTACCCTCGGCGTAGCGGCTCAGGCCACCGTTGGTCGCAATCCAGAGCGCGCCGTCGGGCGTCCCGGCGAGGCTCTGCACAAAATCGTTGGCCAGTCCGTCCTTCTGGGTAAACGCCGTGAACTCGCCGTTGACGTAGCGCACCACACCGCCGCCGAGCGTGCCGATCCAGAGCGCGCCGGTCCGGTCCTCATAGAGCGCCTTGATGTTGTTGCTGCGGATGGCCGGGGTGTTGCGCTTGTCGTAGGTGTCGAACCGGACGCCGTCGAAGCGGACGAGGCCCTCGAACGTACCGATCCACATGTACCCGTCGCGGGTCTGAAGAATCGACAGCACCGCGCCCTGCGGCAGTTCGTCGCGCCAGGTGTCGAGTGCGAAATACCCGAGCGGCTTCTTCCGGTCCAGCGCCGACACGCCGCCCGTCATCCCCGCTGCGACCAGAATCGCGAGCGCAAGGCAGAAAACGAGCCACGATTTGAAGGAAATCGTCATGAGTGGTCGGAGTTTCGTGAATGGACTGTCGGCGTGCGGCGAAATGCGGGGAAAGAATAGGCTTGAACCCGTTCCGGCGGCAATTGTTTCGGCAGTAGTCAGTGGTCAGTAGTCAGTAGTCAGTAGTCAGTAGTCAGTAGTCGGTGATTGTATTTCTTGCTGACTGCTGACTACTGACTGCTGACTGCTAACCACTGAAACGCCGCCTTGGCCGCCGTCGCGCCGTCGCCGAACGCGGTCGTGATGCTCGGAAGCAGCGGATGGGTGGCTTCCCCGCAGGCCCAGACGCCCGGACGCGAGGTCGCGCCGTGCCGGTCGGTCACGATGAAGCCCTCGGCGTCACGGTCGAGCTGTCCGGCGACGAGCGCGGTGGCGGGCAGGATGCCGAGGGTGAGAAAGACGCCGGAAACGTCGAGCGTGACGGTTTTCGGTGCTTCACCAGGCGGCGCGATTTCCAGACGGATGGCCCGAACTGCTTCATCTCCAAGGATTTCCGTCGGGCACGCATGCGTGAGGACGCGGATGCCCGGACGCGCGAACACGGCGTCGCGGTAGCGCGGGCGCGCCCGAAACCGGTCCGACCGGTGGATGAGCGTCACCCGGCAACCGGCATCGTCGAGCATCAGGGCTTCCTCGAACGCCCCGTCGCCGCCGCCGACGATGACGACATCCTTATTCTTATAGAGGTGATTGTCGCGGGTGGCCGACGTACTCACGCCGCGCCCCGCGAATTCCCGCTCGCCGGGAATGCCGAGCCGCCGTTTTTCCACGCCGAGCGCAAGAATGATCGCGCGGGCCGTCAGATGTTCATCACCGACCGTCGCCGTGAGCGTCTCGGTCGAAAGTTCCGTCACGCGGGCATTCACACGGAACGGAACCGATTCGGCGACGAGGTGTTCGGTGAGCCGGTCGGCGATTTCCGCGCCGGTCAGACCGTAAAAACCGGGGCAGTCCACCGACCGGTGGTAACTTCTGAGCAGTTGTCCTCCGAGTCGGGGCCCGCCTTCCAGTAACAGCGGGGTCACGCCGAGCCGGGCGGCCCAGAGCGCGGCGCTGATGCCGGCGGGGCCACCGCCGATGACGAGAACGTCGGAAGTGCTGGTGGTCATTCGTTTTCGGGGTCTTTGCGCAGCCGCTCGACTTCGTCGCGGCACTTTTTCGCGTTTTCAGGCTCGTTGAGGGCATCGTAGACGAGCGCCATGTTGGTCAGCGTCGTCATTTCGCCGGGCCGGTCGCCCGCGATGCGGCGGAGCAGGTGCGACCGCTCGTACCGGTCGAGCGCCTTGCGGTGTTCGCCCTGCTGCCAAAGGACGACGCCGAGATTGTTGAGGGTGATCGCCTCGTCGCGGGCTTCGTAGACCTCGGCGTAAATCGCGAGCGCCTGCTCGTAGTACTTTTTCGCCTCGTCCAGTTCGCCCAGATCGCGGCGCGACTTGCCGATGTTGTTGAGCGCCCGCGCCTCGCCCGCCCGGTCACCCTCGGCGCGGTAGAGCGCGAGCGCCTCCTCGAAACAGACGATGGCTTTGGGTTCTTCCGACAGGTCGCCGTAGACCACGCCGAGGTTGGTGAGCGTCGAGGCGACCTGCAATTTCTTGCCTGCGCCGCGCAGTCCGGGAAGTGCCTGCGCGAAACAGGCCGCCGCCCGGCGTGTCTCGCCGAGCGCGTAAACTGTTAATCCCAGAGCATTTGCCGTTACCGCCTCGCTGTAGCCGCGTTTCAGGAGACGCCAGTTGCGGCGGGATTCCTCGTATTTCTTCGCCGCCTTGAGCAGCGCCGGGCGCGTTCCCTCGGCCCGCAACTGCTCGGCTTCTTCGTATGCCTGCTGCGCCAGATCGGCCACGTCGCGCACGCCCGACGGGTCTTCAGTGGGGCGTCCGGTCTGGGCGAAGGTCGCGGGGGAAAGGAAAACCAGAACGCAAAGACACGAAGGCGCAAAGGCACAAAGAAAAAGCCGCCCCGGTCGCGCGATTCGTTCCATTACTTCCCGTTTCCCCAGACTCCCGAGACCCATGCGCGCAGGGTGCGCGCGGTCCAAAGACTCCCAAGACTCTCAAGACACCCGAGACTCCCAAGACTCGCTTTTACCGGACCATCGGCCGCAAAAACTCGATCCGCTGGCTGATGTCGGCGGCGGACAGGTGGCGGAACGACTCCGGCAGCATGTCGCGCGAGGTGGCTTCGCGGACGGCCACCAGCGTTTGATATTCGACGGCCACCTCGTCGCGCGCGGGCGTGAACTCGCGGGCGACGCTCTCGACATCCTCGAAGGCGACTTCCGGGCGTCCGGCTTTGCGCGCGACGCGGCGGCACCGGATGAGCATGGATTCGATGTCGGCCCCGGAGAGTTTCAGCGGGTTCTTGACGATGGGCGACCAGTCCTCGACGGTGTGGGCGATTTTGTTCTTCCTGAGCATCGCGTCCACGATGGCTTTCCGGTCTTCTTCGGATTCCGGATAAAAGAGCGAAATGTGTTCTTCCGCCCGGCCCTGCCGCTTGAGGTCGATGGGGAGCAGATCGGGACGCGAGGTCATGAGAATCCAGAGGATGCGTCCGCGGTTTTCGGTATTCCCCATCGCGGCGGCGATTTTCGAGAACAGCCGCTGGTCGACGCCGCTGTCGCCGCCCGAATCGCGGTTGCCGAGCGTGGCGTCGGCTTCGTCAATCAGGACGACGATCGGCGCGAGCGTCTGGATGAGGTTGAGAATTTTTTCGAGGTTCGATTCCGACGAACCGACCCACTTGTCGCGGAAGTTCTTGAATTCGACCACGTTGAGGCCGCAATCCTTGGCGAACGCCTCGGCGAGGAAGGTTTTGCCGGTGCCGACCGGTCCCGAGATGAGGATGCCCATCGGCGCTTCCTCGGTTTCGCCGTTGCGGATGGTCTCGGCGATGTTTTGGAGATATTCCTTGGCCTTGGCGAAGCCACCGACGTGTTCCAGACCGTACTTTGGGGTGATGAACTCGACCAGTCCGACGCACTCGGCCTCAATGATTTCCTTTTTCTTGGCGCGGAGCACGTCGTAGGTCAGCCCGTCGGGGTTGAGCGTCGCGCTCTTGAGCATCGACGAGAGATGAACCCGGTTGAGGCCCGAGGTCATGTTGGAAAGCTGCTCCTCGCTGACTTCCATCTTGAGGCCGGAGAGCGGCGCGTTGATTTCGGCTTGCAGGCTTTCCAGTTGGCGGTTGAACGCCTGCGATTCCTCGTTGAGCCGGTCGATACCCTCTTCGCGCAGCACTTTTTCGGCCTTCGATTTGAACTCCGCCTTGATGCGCTCGATTTCCTTTTCGGCGCGTCCGTTGCCGCGTTTGGCAATGTCGGCGAGTTCGTGGCGGATATAGGCAAGTCGTTCATCGTGTTCGGGATAGGGAACCTTGATGCTCACCATCCGCGAGTTTTCGCGCAGCCGCTGATTGACGTCGGAAAGGTTCTCGGTGACGAAAAGGACGAGGCTGTCGGAATTGAGCAGCCGCGCGCTCGTAAGCCAGCGCTGCATCATCACGAGCAGG
>JAAFHI010000924.1 GCA_013298335.1 Actinomycetota bacterium | reverse complement strand
CTCGCCTGAGCGTTCCCGAAATTTCATCGGGAGGAGCGAAAACCAGAGGGAAAACCGGCTGGAGCGCGCCCGACGCCGACGGAATCGTGCGCTGGACCGGTGCGTCCGCTAAAACCGACGGCGAAACGGAACTCACCGCCACGGCCATCGTGCCCTTTACGGCGTTTTCGGTGACCAACACCGACGACAGCGGAACGGGGAGTCTCCGGCAGGCGATTCTCGACGCCAACGCCGACTCGGCGGGCGTTCCGCACGTCATCACCGTTTCCGCGACCGGTACGCTTACCCTGTTGAGCAGCCTCCCCACGTTCAGCGTCCCGATCACCGTCAACGGCCCCGGCGCGAACCTGTTCACCGTCCGCCCGAATACCGGCGTGACAACCCGGATTTTTCAGAACTTTGCCGCCGCCGGGTTTTCCGGGATGACCATTCGCGACGCCAATGCGTCTTCGGGCGCGGGCGGAATCTTCGCGTTCTCGAGCGTGACGGTAAACCGGTGCTTCATCACCAACAACGTCGTCACCGGCGCGGGCGGCGGCATCAATCTCATCGGCGGCACCAACATCATCACGGATTCCACCATCAGCGGGAACACGTCGAGCAGTCAGGGCGGCGGCATCAACAACCAGGCCACGCCGCTGCAACTCGTCAACTGCACGATTACCGGGAATTCCGGCAGCATCGCGGGCGGCGGCGGAATGAACGTAGGGGTGTTTTCGCCGGTGCAGCCGATTACCGTGACCATTCGAAGCTGTACGTTCTCGGGAAACACCGTTGGCGCGGCGGACCCGTCGCGGGGTCGGGCCTTGCAGTACACCACGTCCACCACCGGAACCGTCATTTCGACCATCGGAAACACGATTTTCTCCGGCGCGGCGCCTCAAATCGGGGTGTCCCAGACCCAGCCCGGCACAGTTTCCCTCTCTTCGGTCGGCGGGAACGTCTCGACGGACAACTCCGGCGGACTCGCCGCGCCCGCCGACTGGATCAACGCCACCGTGAACCTCGGCGCGCTGGCCGACAACGGCGGGCCAATGCCGACTCAGGCCCTGCTTGCCGGAAGTCAGGCCATCGACGCGGGCAACAGCACGCTGGTCACGAATCCGCCCTACTCGGGGCCGCCGTTTTTCGATCAGCGCGGTTCGGGCTTCCCCCGGATTGCCGGGGCGGCGGTGGATGCCGGAGCGTTTGAAGTTCAGCCGACGGGGTGCGCACCGGGGCCGGTCAATTCGCAGGTCAGTCTTTCGGTGCAGTCGTCCGGGCTCGCGGTGACGACCTGCGGCGCGCAAGGCTACGCCAATGACTACGTCATCACTGCCACGCTGACGAATACATCCCCGAATCCGATTTCGAACCCCGGTTTTCAGGTTGTCGAACTGAACGAAACCGGCGGCGCGCCGCCCGCCCAGCCGTTTCGCCTGATTTCGGCTGACGGGGCCACCTGCACCTCGGGCGGACTGGTCAATTCCGTCCAGACCACCGACGGGGCCACGCCGTCCCCGACGCCGCTGCCGACGACCCTTGCACCGGGGCAATCGGTGAACATTACCTTCCGGATCGCCGTGCCCGCCGTGCGCCGCTTCCGGTTTCTGTTCAACGTGATCGGGTGTTCGTCGAGCAGCAGTCGCGTGCCTCCTGGGCGGCCCAATCGACTGAACGAGCCGCTGGCGATTGAAGGCAATCCGGTTTCCGGCCAGGTGGCCGTTTTACGCGCCGACCGGACGGACGTTTCCGGTCGCTGACCTTCACCCGGCTGTCTGTCTTCGGTGAACTCGCCGGGGATAGGCAGACGGGTGCTTTCACACTACAGTCACTTTATGAAACCGATCGATCAGGAACTGATGATTCGGGAAGCCCGGACTGGCGATGCCGTCGGTCTTTCGGCGTTGCTGGACGAACTCGGGTTTCCGGCTTCACCGGAAGAGATAACCACCCGACTTGAAACATTTCCGGGTGGGAATGATTTTGTACTGGTCGGCATTCGGAATGATCTTCCGGTCGGACTGCTCACCGTACACGTCATGAAAACCCTCCACCGGCCAACCCCGGTCGGGCGGCTGACGACACTGGTCGTCAAACGCGAGGAGCGCGGCCAGGGAGTCGGTCGTTCGCTGGTCGTGGTTGCCGAACACCTGCTGGCTGCGCGCGGCTGTGCCCTGGTTGAAGTGACCAGCAACTTCAAACTGGTCGAGGCCCACCAGTTTTATAAAACCCTCGGGTATGAGGCGACGAGCTTCCGGTTCGGCAAGATTCTCTCCATCAGGGAAGATCCCCAGCCATAGCGATCTTCCAACCCAACCCCCAAAACCCAACCCCCAAAACCCAGCCCCCAAAACCCAGCCCCCAAAACCCAGCCCCTAATGCCGAACGCCGAAATCGGCGCATTCCATCAG
>JAAFHI010000037.1:4549-11883 GCA_013298335.1 Actinomycetota bacterium | reverse complement strand
CTCTTTTCTTCTGCACTGACTACTGACCACTGACCACTGACTGCTGACTGCTGCTTTCCGCCGATCAGTGCATCGGATGACGTTCGAGAACGGTTTCTTCCGTGACGCGGGCTTCCCCGCCGGGTTTGGCCGTCAGCGCCGGTGATGCGAAGACGATGTCGCCCCGGCGCAGGTCGTGAAACGCGTCGTTGGCGTCCGAGCGGTCGCGTTTCAGCCGGACGAGCGTCGTGCAGCGTTCATCGCCGCAGGCGAGCATCTTTTCCTTGCCTTTTTCCTTGATCCGGTCGCCGAGGACGCGCCATGCATCGCGGTCGGTGCGGGCATCGGCGGCCCGCAGACCGTCCCGCCGGAAGGCGAGCCACGAGAAATTCAGGCTCCGGCTGTTGAGTTCGGTGAGTTCGTCGAGCTGGTTGACGAGCGGCGGCGGCGACCAGTTGAAGGCGACGTGGCACCAGTCGCGTTCAGGGCAGTCGGTGAGCATCCGGCAGGGGCCGTCGGCGGTGCAGGGGGCGAAGACGTTGAGCGTGGCATCGGCGGTCAGCATCGCGTCGCGCAGGGCCATGAGGTCGCGCGCGGTGGCGTGGAGCGCGGGTTCGAGCAGAAACGCGGTGCCGTCGGGCGCGAGATAGCGGGTGAGAATCCGGTTGACCCACATGGCGTTGGCTTCCGGAACGGAGGCTTTGACCAGTACGACCTCGTTCACGACGTTGGCGAACCAGAGGAAGTCGGCGGTTCCGAAATCCGGGTAGTGGAGCGCCGCCGCCACGTCGCCGACGTGGGTCTGAATTTCAAGTACCACGGGCTGTCCGGCGGCGACGAGTTCCGCGGCGGCCAGCCGCAGCAGCCGGACGGCGTCCTGAATGGCCGTCGCCGATTGATCCACCAGTCCGACCCGCAGGACGAACGGTTCTCCGGCGCGGCATTCAGCCAGAAATCCGAGCGTGGCGAGGGCCGCCGTTCCGCAGCCGCAGCCGATGTCGAGGACGGAAAAGTCCGTCCGACCGGCAATCCGTTCGCCGAGTTCGGGGTGCGCGGCCAGTTCGCCGAGAATCCGCAGGGCCTTCTCCATATTGCGCGGCATGAAATAGAAGAGGTAGGCGAGGCGCGTCGGGTCGCGCCAGTAGTCGCCCGAAAATTTCTCCCGCTCGCGGGTGAAGTTTTCCGACAGGGTCAGGATGGCCTGCGCGATCGGGGCGAGAAACCGCCGCCCGACATCGCCCGCGGCATACTGCGCGGCGGCTTCGGGACCGAGAAAGGCGGGAATGCTGAGGGATTCAACGGTATGGAGGAAAGTCACGGGAATCAGTCTGGGGAGTCTTGGGAGTCTTGGGGGTCTGGGGAGTCTTGGGAGTCAAAACCCGGAAGTTCTTCTACTACATTCTTCGGAGATACCCAAATCGCCTCGGATTTCAGACTCCCCAGACCCTCAAGACTCCCAAGACTCCAAGACTCCCAAGACTCATTTCTTCACCAGCACAATCGGCGTTTGCTCCGCGCCGCCGATCTGGCCGAAGAATCGGCGCACGCCGCCGTAGTTTTCCGCCGGAATGACCGCCGGGCGGAGGGTGAGTTTGCGGGTGACGACGACTTCGGTGTCGGTGGCGACGCATTTCATGGCGTAGACGCCGTAGGCCGATTCGAGGGTCACCCCTTCAGGGAGTTCGTCCACCGCGAAGCCGGCGGGAAGTTTGAATGTGAAGGTTTCCGTATAGGCTTCGGCGTTGATTTCAATCGGCGTTTTGCGGGTGGGTTGAAGCACCGAGACCTGCGACCGGCGCGGCACCAGCGACGGATTGATCATCATGAGCCGGCCCTGCATCAACTGCGCGTAGCTGGGAACGGCAATGTTCACTTCGAGTTTCAGGATTCCCTTCTCGCGTTCGTCCTTGACGGTGATGCCCGAAACCTGGAGACCGGTGGCGCCCCGGGTCAGCCAGCGGTTGATGACTTTTTCGAAATCAGGCGCGGGCAGCGAGGCATGCAGCCCGCGGAACGACGAGCCGACCTGTCCGGTCATCTCGTTGGTCAGTTTGGCCTTGAGTGAGCCGTCCGGCTGGACTTCCGCCTCGACGATCACGTTGTCGAGATTGGCGTCGGGCGCGTTCTGGGGAACTTTTACCAGATCGCCGTCCTTGCCGGCCACGATGAGGGCGAAGCTGCCCTGTTCTTCTTCCGGAAGGTCGCCGAGCGGCGTGTAGGGATCGGTCGGATCGAAGATGAGCAGGCGTCCGAGTTTCGGATGCTTGACCGTCATGGGCGAGTTCAGCGTGTCGCTGACCTGAACCGCGACGATGCAGTGGTTGAACTGGTAGGGCGATGCCCATTCGTTTCGCACATAGCTCCGGTCGCCGGCATAGATGCTCACGAGAAAGGCGTTGACGCCGACCGCCTTGAGCATGGACCGCATCAGGTTGGCCTTGTCCTTGCAGTCGCCATAGGACTTGGTGAAGACCTCGCCCGCAGCGTGGGGCCGGTAACCGCCGCCCTTGTTGAGATTCGTTTGAATCGAAATGTATTTGACGCCCTGAACGTAGTGTCCGATGGCGGAGATCCGCCCGAATTCGTCGTTGACGCCGGTCGTCAGTTCCTTCGCCTTCGTGGACAGGGCCGGGGTTGGCGCGGCCTGACCGTCGCTCAGACCGTAGAGCCAGTCGGAAACTTCCGGCCAGCTACTGAAGGAGCGGCTCTCGGCGGTTTTCGGAGCGCTGCCGGGGAAATAGTTGACCGCCACCCGGGGGGCCTGGTTCGTGACCGCCGGCTGGTCGGGTTCCTTGATGAAGGGGGGGAGGTCGCGCAGTTCCCAGGTCGAGGTCCCGCCGCTCGCGGACGGTTCGATTTTGGCGTGGTTGAAGGTGATGCTTTCCACCCGCCCGCCTGCCGGCATGGTCAGCGTGAACCGCGAGACCATGACCGGAAGGTCATCCTGGAAATCATGAATGAACTGGGTGAAGACGGAACGCTCCTCGGTAACCGATTCGTATCCGAACACCATCCCGACATCCGCTTCATCCGAGGCGGCAACGGCCTTGAACCGGATTTCATTGTAGATGTCGTTGTCCACCACGGCGACATCGGCAATGTCCTCCTTCTTGTCGAACTTCCGGACGCCGTTCGGGCGAATCAGCCAGGCTCGAAAGTCGCGGACCTTTTTCGTCCCGTCGGTCAGATAGTCCACCTGCCCGCGGGCCTCCCGGCGCCCCTCCCGGGTCAGGATGCGGACGGCGTATTGATGAACGGTGACGATTTTTCCGTCGTCTCCGATGGTGACCCGTTCATCGTCGAGCAGGACCACCGCCGGAATTTCCTTCGGGTAAGTCTGGGCGGGGGCGTCCGCCAACTGGCGCAGCCAGGCCGGAGCCTCGTCCCCGGCCCAGGCCGCGCCGGTCGCGGACAGAAAAAACAGTGTCACGAGCAAGAGGCGTTTCAACATCTGGTTCACCTGTATTACTTCGCTTTCAGGATGACGGTGTGCTCGTCCTGTTTGTGGACGGCGTCGAAGATTTGCTTCAGGACCGGGTAGGCCGTGCTCGGGAAGCGCATCAGTTCATCGGTTTTTCCGAACGAGAAGGAGCGGCGGTACACGAAAAACCGATCGGCTTCCGAATACTTGAGACTGGTTTCGTATTTGCCGTAGCCGCTCGGTAGCTCGAACGACTGGGGCGCGTTCGCGTTATCGAGTTCGAAGCCGTCCGGAACCGAGATGGTCAGGTTGTCTTCCTCGGCCCAGGGGAACTTCAGGTAGATGTCCTGGGTGCGGGTCGCGTCGCTGAACATCGGCTTCGCGCCCTGCTCGAAAATCGAGACGGGGATGAACAGCCGTTTGCCGGTCCGCTTGGCGTACCCCGGGGCGACGATTTTGCAGGAGATGATCAGTGATTTCGCCGAATCGTTGAAGTTCTCGATCTTGATGTCCGACACTTCGGCGCCGATGACCGACTGGATGTCCCGGCGGACGAATTCCTCCTGCTTGGCGGGTGATTCGTCTTCCAGGAGGTACCGCCAGTCAAGCGCCCGGTGCCCGGTGTATTCGATTCGCACCTCGCCGGTCAGGGTCCCGCCTTCGTCAAGGGCGAATTTGCCGGTGCGCCGGGTCAGCGAATCTCCGGCCTTGGAAATGGGGGTCACGATGAACCGGGATTCCTTGGGATCGGGGATCAGCGCGGGCATGCCTTCTTCCTGCCAGCGGAGCATCCCGTAGCGGGTTCGCGTCACGCCCGGATCGTAGAACTTCCAGTCAGCCCCGACCTGCACCGCCACGACAAAGCTCCGCAGGAAGTAGTCGTCGGCAAAGTTCACCTTGAAGAACGCGTCGCTGCGGTCGGTGACCTTCGCCAGCCGGGCGGTGAAGCCCGCCGCGTTCGCCATGGCCGCGAACAGCAGGTCGATATCCTCAAACGTGCCGTATCCTCGCTTGAGCGTCTCCGACGGACCCTTCTTTTCCCGCATTTTCTTGAGTTCGTCCGGCGTGAGCGTCATTCCGGAGGTGAAGGCGTTGCGGATCTTGGTCTGGCAGAAGGTGAACAGCCGCTCCAGCTTCTCCTCCGGGGTGGCGGCGTTGCCGATGGCGGTGGTCGCGGCGGCGCGCACGTCGTCGGTGACCTTCATGCGGTCCTTGTACCGGTCGTAGGCCCGCTTCCCGGTTTCCTTCCAGTACTTCGCCGCTTCCAGCTTCAGGTCCTCGGTGTAATAGAGGAGCATCCACTGCCGGACCTCGTCCTCGGGCGGCATGAGCGGTTCCTCGCGCAGCGCGGGAATCTTCTGGAAGCGGGCCAGATAGAACCCTTTTCCGTCTTCCTTGAACTCGGGCAGCGTGCCGTTGAACAACTGGACCCGCATCCGGT
Source organism: Actinomycetota bacterium (assembly GCA_013298335.1). Classification (GTDB taxonomy): domain Bacteria; phylum Acidobacteriota; class Blastocatellia; order Chloracidobacteriales; family Chloracidobacteriaceae; genus JAAFHI01. The sequence goes on along the minus strand of JAAFHI010000037.1, from coordinate 7,042 downwards.
AGTCGTACCCCGGAATCGCGATCGGCTTGACGCGCAGGGTCAGTTGCTGCACCGGCAGTTCGCGCTGAAGCGTCAGCGGGACGTAGAAATAGACGTCGCGGTGTTCCGTCCAGCGGTACTCGATGATGCATCCGGGCTCGACGGCGGGGAGGGCGAAGGTCTTCACCCGAACCTTCTGGTTGCCGACCTTGACCAGCGTCCGGTCGAAGATGGCGTCTTTCTTGAGTTCGACAATCGACCCGTCGGGCTTGATCGTGCGCCCGGCGATGTCGCCGATCCGTCCGTTGTTGTAGAAGGGCAGTTCGACGTTTCCCGCCTCCTTGCCGCGCTCGGTGAACACCTTGATGCGGATGTAGTTGCGGATCACGTTCTCCGGGTCGCCGCCCCCGAAGTTATCGGCGAGGCTCATTTCCCAGAAGATGGCCTCGGCGTCGGCGCTCGGGTCGACGACGGGTGTTTTCTGGGCGAGGTGGGCCGGGTCGATGGGTTTCCAGTCTTCGGCGCGGGCGGCGGTTCCCCACAGGCCGAAAATCCAGAGCGTCAAGCACGCCGAAGCGATGAGAAGCCGTTTCATGGTCGCGGTTCCTTTTTGGATATGTGTGAGAAAAAGAAAAATGGCGCGTGGGCGGCGCGGAACGAGTCGGCGCATTCGCCGGGGAGCTTTTTCGCCCTAACTGTGCGGAATGTCAATGTGGGTTCCCTCGCGACGTATTTTTCCGGTGTCATGGTTTGGGGGCGCCGGGCTGATCGGGCTCGATTTTCGAAACGTAACTGTTCAGCCACCGCTATTTGCCCTGCCCTCAAGGACAGGGCTATTCAAGAACAAGCCTCGTGAACGAGGCTCAAAACGGTTTTCTCGATTCCATAGCCCCGTTCACGGGGCTTCAAGGGAAATAGCCCTGTCCTTGAGGGCAGGGCGACGATCGGGCTCGATTTTCGAAACTTTGAAGCATCGTTCATCGTACGCGCGCGCGATCCTTATATATGTCGTGAAGCCAGGTTCGGCCCGATTCGCGGTCAGGGGGTTTTGAGGACGATGGCGTGCGCGTCCGCTTTCCGGACCTCGTCGAAGATCGTCTTGATGGTCGGATAGAGTTTCGGCTCGAACTCCATCAGGGCGTCGTTGCGTCCGAAGGAAAAAGCCCGGCGGTACGACAGTTTCCGGTCCGGCGCGGAGAAGGCGACCTTCGTGGCGTACTGTCCGTAATTTCCCGGAACCATAAAGGTTGGCGGTGCCTCGGCGTTTTCGAGTTCATATCCCGGCGGGACCAGAAAGCTGATCAGGTCCTCGTCAAGCCACGGGTACTCGAAGGCGACGGGATGCACCCGTTTTTCATCGGGAAACCGGGCGGGGCGGTTGCGCTCGAAGACCGAAACCGGCAGGACGAGCCGTTTGCCGGTCCGGCTCGCGTATCCGGTCGCCCGGACGCGGCAGGTAATGACCACCAGTTTGGCCGGAGCGTCGAGGTTGTCGATCCGCAGGGCGGAAATCTCCGCCGCGATCCGGGACTGGATAAACTCGCGAACCAGCTCTTCCCGTTTGGCGGGCGATTTGTCGTCGAGGCGTTCGCGCCATTCGCGGGCCGGATGACCGCTGAACTCGAAGCGCGCCTCGCCCTCCAGCGTGCCATCCTCGGCGAGCGTGAAGGTCCCGATGCGGCGGGTGCGCGACTGCTCCGGCTTCGAAATCGGCGTCACGATGAAGGTCGGTTCCTTCGGGTCGAGAATCAGGGCCGGAATGCCCTGCTTCCACCACGGCATCAGGGCGGGGGTCGTCAGCTTTTCCCCCGGATCGAAGAACTTCCAGTCGGGGCCGACCCGCACCGCGGCGATTTCCTCCGTCAGCAGGGCGTCGTCGGGGATCGTCGTCGGGTCGAAGACGAAGTCGCTCCGGTCGGAGACTTGCGCCACATGCGCATCGAAGCCGAGCGAACCGGCCAGCGCGACAAACAGTCGCGTAATCTGCTCCGGCGAGCCGGTGCCCCGCCTGAGCGTTTCGCCGGGGGTCTGGTCGGCCTTGTTTGCCGCCCGCTCCTCGCTGGTGACCGTGGTCGCGTCATCGGCAAGATTGCGGATCTGGGTCCGGCAGAAAGCAAAGAGCCGTTCCAGATACTGCTCCGCGTTGGCTGCGTCGCCCGCGGCTTTGGTCGCGGCCGCCTTCACGTCGTCGTCGATCCGGAGGCCCTGACGATATTCGTCGAACAGTTTGCGGCCCCGGCTGCGCCAGTATTTTTCGGGGTTCGGGTTGGCGTCCTCGGCATAGTAGAAAAGCAGCCACTGACGCAGGTTGTCCGCCGGCGGAATGTACGGCTCGGCCTGGAACGCGGGCAGGTTTTCAAAACGGATGACAAACGTTCCCGGCGTCTCTTCCTTGGACGGCGGAAGTTTGCCGTTGAACATCTTGAGCCGCAGCGCCTCGTTGAAGTTGAACCCGCTCGGCAGGGGCGTGAAGCGGACCGTCAGGTGCTCGATCGGTATGGACTGCTGGAGATT
>JAAFHI010000037.1:0-4539 GCA_013298335.1 Actinomycetota bacterium | reverse complement strand
CTGGAGATTGAGCCGGTCGTGCCGAAAGGTGCGATGGTATTCGCTCCACCGGTATTCGATGAGGCAGCCGGCTTCGACTGCCGGCATGGCGAACGTGACCGCAAGCACCCGCCGCCGCCCCCGCCGGAAGAATTCCCGTTCAAAAATCTCTTCCTTGCGGAGTTCCACGATGCTCCCGTCCGGCTTGATGGTCCGGGCCGAAATATCGCCGACCCGGACGTTGTTCTCATGGATGATCTGGACACTGCCGAACCGTTTGCCGTGGTCGTTGAAAATCTTGATCCGCCGGTAATTGCGCGAGACGGTTTCGGCGTCCCGGTTGCGGAAGGTGTCGGTGGTGTCGCGATCCCAGAAAATTGCCTCGGCGTCGGCGGTCGGATCGAACTTCGAGGTCTTCATCGCCAGTTGCGCCGGGTCAATCGGCTTCCAGTCCTGGGCCGAGGCCGGGGTGTAGCCGTACGCAACCAGCCAGAGCGCCACGCACGCGGCGGCGGTCACAAACCGTTTCATGAGAATGAGTTCCTTCGAATAAGAGTGGTCGGGCGGAGGACGCCGTTCAGGTGTTTCCTGACAGTCAGGCCGAAGCATAGCAAGAAACATCAGGCACGCGACCGGAAAATCACGGCGGTGAAAGACTGTCTTCGACAGTTTGGGAAATGCTATGTTCGGTTTTTCATTCGAACCCCCTGAATCGAGGAAAGTTCCTGAAATCCATGCGAACTCTGCTCTGCCTCGCCGCCATTTTTCTGCTCAGTACGCTCCCGGTCGCCGCGCAGACCCCGTCCACCGCGCCGCCGCCGGAAAAAACCGCGCCCGCCGCCTGGGCGACCTATCTCCAGCCGGCGGCGGGGATCGCCGTTTCGTCGCCGGTCGAACTGAGCCGGAACACCGCTCAGGTTCTGCCGATCCCGTTTTCGAAGGGGTCGGTGGACGTAAAGTTTTTGCTCTTTTTCAACTTTCTGCCCGGAACTTCCGACCCGCCCACCATGATTTCGGTGGCCGTCATCGAGCCGGTCACCGGAAAGGCCCTGCTCAACCTGACGCCCAAGGACCGGGAAGGCATCCTCGACGGGCTGCCCGGCGGGGTGGCTGGTTCGGGCGGAAAGGTGATTCGGCAGGAAGAATACCGATTCGGGGATTTTTCCGGTCGTGACTTCATCGTCCGGTCCGAGGTCGGTGGTCAGGTCAGACGGATTTACGGACGCGCCATTCTCATCGGAAACCGCATCCTCGCGCTGAACGTCTGGGGGCCGGAAAACCAGGTAGAAACTCCCGAGATTGCGCGGTTCCTCGATTCGTTTCGGCTGATGACGGACGGTGAAAAGCGTCTGTACGGGACGACCAACGCCGCCGAAATGATTCCGGTTGACGCCGCGGGGCGTGAAATCGACCCGGCGAAGGTCAAGCCGTCACCGACCGAAGCGCCGGCATCCGATGTTCTGGTGGTGCGCCGGTCGGAAGGTGTTCTGCGCGGCAGCGCCGTCAAACAGGCGAAGCCTGGCTATCCAAAGGACGCACTCGACGCGCGGATCGAGGGCGACGTGGTCTGTGAAATCCTCATCGACACGGACGGCAAGGTCATCGAGGCCAGCATCATCAGCGGCCCGAAAGCGTTACAGGAAGCGGCGCTCGCGGCGGTCCGTCAATGGGTCTTCAGGCCGGTGTCGCTCAACGGTCAGCCGGTCCGGGTTTCCGGCGGCATCACCTTTCGCTTCAACCTCGGAAAATAGGAGCACGACATGCGGAAATTTATCAGCGCGGCGCTGGCCGCGTGGCTTTTGACCGGAACGGGTCTGGCTTTTGGGCAGACCGCGCCGCCGCCGGAAAAAACCGCGCCAGCCGTCTGGCGGACCTACGTGCAGCCCGCCGCCGGATTCGCCGTCTCGTCACCGGCGCGACTTTCGTCGCAGGTCCAACACCATGACATGACCGTTACCATCGGAAAGCCCATAAAACTGAAATACCGATTGTTTAGTGGAACAACTCCCGACCCTCCCGCTCTCCCTCAAGCCGACTACAAGGCGGGAAGCATTGAAATGGTCGGCGGAACGTTGCCGCCCTCAATGTCGCCCGAGGAGCGGGACCTCTTTCTGGACGGGATACTCGGAGAATTTCTGGACGGGATGCTCCAAGCGCGCGCAAACGGCCTGAACGGCAAGCCCTTGGCTCAGGGATCGCGAACACTTGACGGCTATCGAGGGCGTTGGATGCAAGCCGAAAGCAATTGGGGGGGACGGTATTTGGTGTTCAACGAAATCCACGCATACTTGGTCGAGAACTGGGTACTGATTTTGGTGGTGTCTTGTGTAAAAGGGGGCGCGTCCGATCCGTCCATTCCCAGGTTTTTCGATTCCCTCCGCCGGTTGACCGACGCCGAAAAAGAAAAATTCGGCACCACCAAAACCAACGTGCTCATTGACATCGATGCGCCGGAAGAAGAAAGCGGGCCGGTTCCCGTCAAGCCATCGACCGAAGCGCCAAAATTTGGTTCAACCTTTCAACAAAATAGGAAAACCGTATGCGAGTCATTCACGGCGCGGCGCTGGCCGCGTGGCTTTTGACCGGAACGGGTCTGGCGTTCGGGCAGACCGCGCCGCCGCCGGAAAAAACCGCGCCCGCCGTCTGGCGGACCTATCTCCAGCCGTCGGCGGGGTTTGCCGTCTCGTCGCCGATGTCTTTTGGCAAAAGCGTGGCCACAAAGGGCAATGCGGAATTTTTGGGGAAACAGGTCGCCTTAAACGGAACCATCTTTGCCGGGCATCCGGAGATGAATACACCAGGGCCGCTCACCTTCTATCTGGTCACGATCTGGGACGTGAGCGCGGACTACCATCCGTCCCATCTGACGCCAAAACAAAAAGCGGATTTTCTGAAAAGCGTCATCAGAAGTGAGCGATTACGATTAGTCGGGACAGACGGACAAATCATTGAAGACCGACCTTTTTTCTTCGAGTCAAATCCCGGTCGTGAGTTGAAGATCAAAAATGCCTCGCCCAATACCAAACCTACCGTCATTACGGTTCGAGTGTTTCTCTTTGGAGATCGAATCTGTCGTCTGCAAGTCTCCCGGGTGGATTCAGCGGTAAATCCGGTCGAAGTAAGCCGCTTTCTCGACTCCTTCCGGCTCATGACCGACGCCGAAAAGGAAAAGTTCGGCACGACGCGAACCGACTCAATGATTGACGCCGAGATTCCGGTGGAAAAAAGCGTTCCGGTTTCCGGGCATCCGCTTCCGCCGCAGGACGAAGCGCCGAAATCCGGTTCAACTTTTCAAGGAAACAGGAAAAACACATGCGAGTGATTCACGGCGCGGCACTGGCCGCGTGGCTTTTCACCGGAACGGGTCTGGCTTTCGGGCAGACCGCGCCGCCGCAGGGACCGGGCGGCATCATCGTGCAGGCTCCCCCGAAGTGGCCGCGGTTCACGTCCGTGCCGGGCGGCTTCAATATTCTGGCCCCGAACCGAATGGCGAAAAAAGTCGAGGAAGTCGCCACCGGAATACGGATCACGATGTTCCAGACCCGTGACCGGGAGTTTGTCTATTTCGTCAGTCACCTTGATTTTCCGGCGTCGGTCAGGCTGGAGGATCAGTTGCCGGGACTCTTCGACAGCGGCGCGACTTCGGCGGCGAGCCGAAGCAATGGCCGCATCGTCGGGAAACGCGATTTTTCCGTCGCGGGCAGGCCGGGCCGCGAAAGCCGCATCATTTCGGGCGACAAGAAGACGCTCCTCGTTCATCAGGCCGTCATCGCGGGGTCCCGGCTGTATCAGCTTTATGTCGAGACGACCCCGGACCGGGCCGACCGTCCCGAAATCATGAAATTCCTCGATTCCTTCCGGCTTGGCCTGCCCGAGGGGAAAGGCGAATCCGTGAAGGCCCCGACGTCAACTGCCGGGACGGACGGCAAGAGTGAACCTCCCGCCGGATCGACCGGGGGCGTTCCGGTCGAGGAGTTTTACACCGAGGGCGAAAGCGCTCCCGTCGCGTCGCCGGAAATCAAAACCTACGACGCGCGCGTGACGCCGCCACCGCCCCAGGACGCGGCGACCGTCACGCCGGACGGCCCGGTGCGGCGTTCGGAGGGCGCGCTTCGGAAGGACGCCGTCAATCGGGCCGTCCCGGAATACCCCAGCGACCTCAAGGCCCGGCGTGTCAGCGGGGACGTTCAGGTCGAGGTTCTGATTGACGAAACGGGAAAGGTCGTCGAGGCGCGCGCCGTCGGCGGCACGCGGGAGTTTCATCAATCGGCCATCAACGCGGCCCGCAAATGGACCTTCAAACCGTTTTTGATGAACGGAACGGCGGTCAGGGTCATCGGCGTCGTCACGTTTCGCTTTTGGATCAGCAACTGACCCGCCTTTTTCAAACCGCGCTGGTTGACAAGCCGGGCATGTCCGTCAAGACTGCCCGGACTTTTTATTTTCCGGAACTCTTCCCAAGCGTCATGCCCGTTTCAATCGATACCTATTTCGCAACCAAACTCGACGACGTCAACGGCTGGCTCGACCGGCTGATGCCGAAAGCCGACACGCCGCCGA
>JAAFHI010000618.1 GCA_013298335.1 Actinomycetota bacterium | reverse complement strand
TCCAACTCGACGGCCATTTTCGCCGCGACCCTGGCGGTGTTCGTGACCGGGTTCTCCTCGATTCTGACCGGGTTGAACTTCATCGTCACGGTCCACAAGATGCGCGCGCCGGGGATGACCTGGTTCCGCATGCCGCTGTTCGTCTGGTCGATCTACGCGACGAGCATCATTCAGGTGCTCGCGACGCCCGTGCTCGGCATCACGATGGTGCTGCTCGGCGTCGAGCGCCTCGCCCACGTCGGCATCTTCGACCCGAATCTCGGCGGCGACCCGGTGCTCTTCCAGCACATGTTCTGGTTCTACTCGCACCCGGCGGTCTACATCATGATTCTGCCGAGCCTCGGCGTGGTCAGCGAACTGATCGCCGCCTTCACGCGCAAGCGGGTGTTCGGCTACAAGTTCGTGGCGCTCTCGTCGCTGCTGATCGCGATCTTCAGCTTCATCGTCTGGGGCCACCACATGTACGTGTCGAGCATGTCGATCTACGCCGGGATGCTCTTCTCGATTCTGAGCTACCTCGTGGCGGTACCGTCGGCCATCAAGGTCTTCAACTGGACCGCGACGCTCTACAAGGGATCGGTGTCCTATGACACGCCGATGCTCTACGCGCTCGGCTTCATCGGCCTCTTCACCATCGGCGGTCTGACCGGCCTCTTCCTCGCGTCGATGGGCCTCGACCGTCACCTGCACGACACCTACTTCGTCATCGCGCACTTCCACCTCATCATGGTCGGCGGCGCGGTCATGGGCTACTTCGGCGGCCTGCACTACTGGTGGCCGAAGATGTTCGGACGGATGTACCCCGAATGGTGGGGCCGCCTGAGCGCGCTGGTCGTGTTCCTCGGGTTCAACCTCTCGTTCTTCCCGCAGTTCATCATCGGTTACCTCGGCATGCCGCGCCGCTATCACGTCTACGCCCCCGAGTTTCAGGTGCTGAACGTGATGTCCACCGCCGGGTCGTCCATCCTGGGCGTCGGCTACCTGCTGCCGCTGGTCTACTTCGTCTGGTCGCTGCGGTACGGCCAGGTGGCGCTGAATCCGTGGGGCGCGAAGGGCCTGGAGTGGGATACCACCTCGCCGCCGCCGACCCACAACTTCGAAGTGCTGCCGACCGTGAACGAGGAAGCCTACAACTACCCGATGCGCAGTTCGTCATCGAAATCCACCGGCGCGCTGACCGGCGGGGATTCCCGCTCGACTCCGCCCAACAAGACCGGTCAGGGAAGGGAGGCCGAAGTTGTCTGATTCACACGCGCATAGCTCCGTCCACCATCACTTTTTCGATGCCGAGCAGCAGAAGGAATCGGCCACGCTTGGAATGTGGCTGATTCTGGCCACCGAAATCCTGCTGTTCGGGGCGCTCTTCACGGCCTACGCCGTCTACCGGAGCGCCAACCCGGAAGCCTTCATGCAGGCGAGCGCCCGCATGGACTGGACGATGGGCGGCCTGAACACGCTCGTCCTCATCATCAGCAGCGTCACGATGGTGTTCGCCGTGGCCTCGGCGGAAAAGGGCAGCCGCAAGGGGACGCTCTGGTTCCTGTTCTTCACCGCCATCTTCGGCGCGACCTTCCTCGTCGTGAAGTACTTCGAGTACAAGCATCACTGGCACGATCACGACGTTCCGGGCGCCTATTTCCGCTGGGCCGGAGACCCGAGTCTCGCCCACGGCGCGCAGATCTTCTTCTTCCTGTATTTCTTCATGACCGGGCTGCACGCGCTGCACATGGTCATCGGGCTGGGACTGCTCGCCTGGATGTGGCTCACCGCCTACTGGGGCAAGTACTCGAAGGAGTATTACAACCCGGTCGAAATGGTCGGTCTCTACTGGCACTTCGTCGACTTGGTGTGGATTTTCCTGTTCCCCCTGCTCTATCTGCTCGGGGCCCACTTGACCCACGGCGGCGGCGGCGGGCACTGATCCCGGCGCGACCCGATAAAACCCGGAAAGAGTTTCGCGGACCGTTGCCCGCGGTCCGCGACCGAAAAATAATCGAGGCAGTTTTCTATGAGTGAACACACGCATCCGACCATCCCCAAGTGGATCTACTTCGCGGTTCTGGCCGTGCTGATCGTCGGGACCATCGTGACCGTACTGACGGCGCGGATGGATCTCGGCGTCTGGAATACTCCGGTCGCGCTCGCCATCGCGAGTTTCAAGGCCGTGCTGATCATTCTCTACTTCATGCACATCCGGTTCAGTTCGTGGCTGGCCCGGACCATCGTGATCGGGTCGTTCTTCTTCCTGATCGTGATGTTCGGCCTGACCTTCGCCGACTACGGCACGCGGGTCAAAGTGAACGAAACCCCGGCGCTCTATTCCGCCGATCCGATGCTCAAGCAGCGGTAACCGGAGGGTGTTTTCACCCCTTTTCGAAGCAGTACCAAGGCAATGCCCAAATCCGTCGCTCTCAAGTCCCCGGCTGAAACGATTCTCGTTTCGGAAGAAATCGTCCTTACGGTTCGCGAACGCCTCGGCGCGTTCGTGGCACTGACCAAGCCGCGCATCACGGTCGAGGTCGTCATGATCTCGGCGTTCGGCTTCGCGCTCGCCTCCGTCGGACGGTTCGACTGGATCAAGTTCTTTCATGCGATGTTCGGCATCGGCCTCCTGTCGTCGGGCATTTCCGCCCTCAATCAGTGGATCGAACGCGACAGCGACGGCCTGATGCGGCGCACCGCGGCCCGCCCGCTTCCCGCCGGAAAGGTCAAACCTTTTCACGCCCTGCTGTTCGGGCTGGCACTGACGGCGGCGGCGGAAGCCTACATCTGCCCGCTCGTGAATCCGCTTTCGGCCATTCTCGGCGCGCTGACGGCCATTGGGTACGTCCTCTGCTACACCCCGCTCAAGTCGCGGACGTGGTGGTCAACCGCCATCGGTTCCTTCCCCGGCGCGATGCCGCCGCTCATCGGATGGGCCGCCGCCACCGGTCAGATGCCGGTCGGCGCGTGGCTGCTCTTCGGCCTGATGTTCTTCTGGCAGTTCCCGCACTTCTACGCGATTGCGTGGATGTATCGCGAAGACTACCGCCGGGCGGGCATCAAGATGCTGCCGGTCATCGAGGAAAACGGCGAACGCACCATCCGTCAGACGATGGTCACGGCGGTCATCACGCTGGCCCTGAGCGTTCTGCCCTTTTCGCTGGGCCTCTGCGGCTGGATTTATCTCTTTGGGGCCGTGGCGCTCGGCGCGATGTTCCTCCAGAGCTGCCTGAAACTCGCCAAAACGCGCGGCAACCTTGACGCCAAACGCCTCCTCCGCGTAAGTGTCATCTACCTGCCCGTGCTGTTCCTGCTGATGGTGCTCGACAAACAGTAGGAAGTTTTCGATTTTCGAGTTCAGATTTTCGATTGCGAACCGCGCGGGCAGACGGGCACCTCCTCCGTCGCCCGCGATTTATTTTTATCCGTGTCATCCGTGTAATCCGTGGCCATTCATATATTTGCCA
>JAAFHI010000202.1 GCA_013298335.1 Actinomycetota bacterium | reverse complement strand
ACGCCCGGTCGCGCCCCTCAGCCCGCCTCTCGCTCGCCGCGCTCGAAACGCTCGCCGTGATTGCCTACAAACAGCCGATCACGATTCCGGAAATCCTTGAAATCAGAGGAGTTTCGTCTTCATCCGCGATCAAGACGCTGCTCGACCGGAAACTGATCGTGCCGCAGGGCCGCAAGGAATGCGTCGGACGCCCGATCCTTTACGGCACGTCGAAGGAATTCCTCGTCCAGTTCGGCCTCAAGGACCTCACCGCCCTCCCGAGCCTCGAAGACCTCGAAGACCTCGTCGCGGCGACCTGATGAAGGATGAAGGATGAAGGATGAAGGATGAAGGATGAAGGATGAAGGATGAAGGATGAAGGATGAAAATCCGTCTCCCCCATTCCCGCGTCAAGACATTTTTCCCTCTGGTCTCCTTGTCTCCCTGTCTCCTTGTCTCCTTGTCTCCTTGTCTCCCTGTCTCCCTGTCTCCCTGTCTCCCTGTCTCCTTGTCTCCTTGTCTCCTTGTCTCCTTGTCTCCCTGTCTCCCTGTCTCCCTGTCTCCCTGTCTTTTTTCATCCTTCATCCCTCATCCTTCATCCTTTTCCTCTTCATCCCTCATCCTTTTCTTTCCAGGTGCTATACTGCGGCGGAAAAAATTTTTACCGAGAAGAAGCGCACACCATCGCATGCAGGAAAGACTTCAAAAAATCATCGCCAACGCCGGAATGACCTCGCGCCGCGAGGCTGAAGAGTGGATTCAGGAAGGTCTCGTGACCGTCAACGGAACGGTCGTGACCGAACTCGGCACGAAAGCCGATCCCTCGGTTGACCACATCAAGGTCAAGGGGAAGCTGCTCAACCCGCTTATCGACACCAAGGAAGCGGTCTATTTTCTGGTCAACAAGCCGAAAGGCTACCTTTCGAGCCTGTCCGATCCCCAGAATCGCCCGCTCCTCACCGAACTGCTTCCGCGCGACGCACCGCGGGTCTATCCCGTCGGACGGCTCGACTTCAACACCGAGGGGATCATCATCCTCACCAACGACGGCGAACTGACCAACCTCATCACCAAGGCGGGGGCGCACTGCCCGAAGGTCTACCACGTCAAGGTCAAGGGAAACCCGAAAGAGGAGCAGGTCAACCGGTTGCGGCGGGGCATCAAAATCGAGAACGAGGTCTACCGCATCGCCAGCCTCGTCAAGATGGACCTCACCGATTTCCACAATTCGTGGTTCGAAGTGACCCTCCACGAAGGCAAAAACAACCAGATTCGCAAGATGTTCGATGAAATCGGGCATTCGGTCGTCAAACTGCGCCGGGTCGCCATCGGCCACGTCACCGACGCCGGGCTGCCGGTCGGCGGTGTCCGCCTGCTGTCGGTCAACGAAATCCAGCGGTTCTACAAGGCGTTTGCCCGCGCCAACCGGACGGCGGAGGAAGTGAAGGCAAAGGGCGGGAAACCGAAAGCACCACGCGCTGAAACGCCGGGGATGGCCCCGACCAAAACCACGGCCCGTCCGACGCTCGGAAAACCGAAACCGAGCGGCAAGGCGAAAAAGGAACAGCGGAAACGGTTCGCCAAAACCATCGTCAAGGACCCGGTCATCCAGGCCGCCGCGCGTAAGCGGGCCAGCCGGAAGTCCGCCGGAAAACCGCGTCCCACGGGAAGGTAACCATCATGATTGGCCCGACCGATCTTCGGATTCAAACCCTCGGGGAAGGACATTTCGCTTCCCCGCTGACCCTCGGCCACGCCAGGGGCGACCTGCACGGCGATTTCGTCTCGGACGCTGACCGGATTCGTTATCAGGTCGAACTCCTGGCCGACGAACCCGAGCGCAACGACCTGTTTTTCGAACGGGCGGGGCCGCGCAATTCCCTTTTCTTCAATCCGAAGGAAAGTCGCGCCGCCATTGTGACCTGCGGCGGGCTCTGCCCCGGCCTCAACAACGTCATTCGGTCGGTGTATTACTGTCTGACCTACAATTACGGCGTGCCGGAGGTTTTCGGCGTTCCCTACGGCTATCGGGGATTCAATCCGGCCAACGGCGGCTTGATCCGGCTCACCCACGAACTCGTTGAAAACATTCATCTTCAGGGCGGAACGTTTCTTGGCTCGTCACGCGGCCCGGAAAACATCGACATCATTCTGGAAACGCTGACCCGCGAGAAAATCAACCTGCTGTTCTGCGTCGGCGGCGACGGTACGCTGCGCGGGGCGCATGTCATCGCCGAAGCCGCCGCCGAACGGGGTCTTCCGATCGCGGTCGTCGGGATTCCGAAAACCATCGACAACGACATTTCCTATGTCTGGCGGTCGTTCGGCTATGCCACCGCCGTCGAAAAGGCCCGCGAAGTGCTTTTTTGCGCCCACGCCGAAGCCAAGGGCGCGCCAAACGGCATCACCGTCGTCAAACTGATGGGGCGCGACGCCGGTTTCATCGCGGCGGGCGCGACGACAGCCAGTCAGGAAGTGAATTTCTGCCTGATTCCCGAAGTCCCGTTCGACCTGGAACCGCCGAACGGCCTGCTGGCCCACCTCGAAAAGCGGGTTCTCGATCGCGGACACGCGGTGATCGCCATCGCCGAAGGGGCCGGCCAGAACTTTTTTACCAATCAGCCCCAGATTCAGGACGCTTCGGGCAACGTCAAACAGCACGACATCGGATTTTTTCTGCGCGACCGGATCGTGTCCCACTTCGCCAATCGGGGATTGACGGCGAACGTGAAATACATCGACCCGAGCTACATCATCCGGAGCGTTCCGGCGAACTGCGACGACAGCCAGGTCTGCGACCGGTTCGCGCGTGTGGCGGTCCACGCCGCGCTGGCTGGAAAAACCGACCTGCTCATCGGGCTCTGGCACGGGATGCTGGTTCACGTCCCGATTTCACTCAGTTCGACCCGGAAAAAGCGGATTTCTCCGAAAAGCAATCTGTGGCTGTCCGTTTTGCAGGCCACCGGCCAGCCGGTCGCGATGCTGAACCGCGGCGCGTCGAATCTCGATCTTGAATAGAAGCCAGCGCGCGCATGTATATAAAGGATCGCGCGCGCGTACGATGAACGGGTCTTCAAAGTTTCGTGAATCGAACGGGTTTCCTCCGCCCTTTCGCCAAAACACCCACCAAAAAAACGAAAGCGGCGCATCCTTTTCAGGAGTACGCCGCTTTCGTTTTTGGTGCCGAAGGGGGGACTCGAACCCCCACGGGTTGCCCCATACGCCCCTCAAACGTACGTGTCTACCAATTCCACCACTTCGGCAAACCTGTCAAAAATCGTCATCATTACTTTTTCTTCTCGTCCGCCGCTTTCGGCTTGTCCGCCGGCTTCGCGGTTCCGGTGGCCGGCTTGGCCGTGCCCTTGGTCGGATCAACTTCAATTGCCTTCGGCTGATTGCCCTCGGGCTTCTTGTCAGCCGGCTTCTCTTCCTGCTTCGGCGCCGGCGTTGCCGTGTTCGGCGCGGCGGGCGGAGCGGGCGTTGCCGCCGGCGCTGGCGTCTCCTTGATTCCGGCGGCCGCCGAACGCGGCGAGGTAACGCCCGGAATGGAGAAAATGAATGAAAAGATCATAAAAATGGCGGAGGCAACGAGCGTGACCCGTTCCAGCGGTTTCTGCGCGCCACGCGCGCCGAAGGCCGTCTGGCTTCCGCCACCGAAAATCGCGGCGTCACCCTTGCCCGGCTGAAGCAGCACCACTCCGATGAGGAGCAGGCAGGCAATGATGAAAATGCCGTAGAGAATGTAACCGTACCACGCCATTTGAGACGAAAACCCTCTCGTAACGAAACCTCCGCGTAGCGCCTAGCGGCTAGTCGCGGTTGTAAAACACGATTTTGCTGAATGAATCCGGCTGCAAGCTCGCTCCGCCGACCAGCGCGCCATCCACATCGGGTTCGCGCATATATTCGGCGATGTTCTCGGGCTTGACGCTTCCGCCGTAAAGAATTCGGACACTTGAAGCGGCCTCGGAACCAAACACATTTTCAAATACGCCACGAACGTTATGGTGCATCGCCTGAGCGATTTCCGGGGTCGCAGCGCGCCCGGTTCCAATGGCCCAGACCGGTTCGTAAGCGGCCACTATACGAATCAGGTCTTCGGCTGTCAAGGTAGCGGTACTTTCTTTTATTTGCCGTTCGACCACCGCTTCGGCCTGCCCGGCTTCCCGCTCGGCGAGGGTTTCCCCGATGCAGATGATCGGAATCAGCCCCGCGTCGAGCGCACGGCGGGCCTTGCGGGCGACCCGCTCGTCGGTTTCGCCGTAAAACTGGCGGCGCTCGGAATGGCCGACGATGACGTGGGTACAGCCGGCTTCACGGAGCATTTCCGCGCCGACTTCCCCGGTAAAGGCCCCCTCGGCGCCTTCGGCGGCGACATCCTGACCGGCCACGAAGAGATTGCTGCCCTCGACCCGGTCGGCGACGGTTTTAATCGCCGTAAACGGCGGCGCGATCAGCACTTCGCAGTGGTTGGCGTTCGACACCAGAGGCTTGAGTTCAAGAACGGTGGCCACGGCGGCGGCGACCGACTTGTACATTTTCCAGTTCCCCGCAATCAGCGGTTTACGGTGCGTCATAGGGAATGGCCTTCGCTCGGAGACGGGGTGTGTACGGCAGGACGGGCAGTCTATTCATTTCTCCGGATTTGCAAAGCGAAAAAAAGCGGATGAACTTTGCGCCGGACGGGTTCGTTACCGTCCCTGAATCCACCTTTTGCCCGCCTTGACGAAACAGTCACCGTTTTCCCCGCGTCGGAGGTCGCCACACCATGCTGAACTTCATCATCTGGACGCTCACCACCGCCCTCTACATCGTCGCCATCGCCGATGTCGTCCGCAGCCACCGCTCCATCGGCGAGAAAATCGTGCTCGTCGCGCTGATTGTCGCACTTCCGCTGCTCGGACCGGCGCTGTATTTTTTCATCCTTCGCGACCGAAAGTAAGGTCCGCCGAACCGGCCCTTCCGGCCCGCCCCCGCGATTCATCCGGGCCATGGCAAACCCCCGCGCGCCCGTGACCCCGCTGCCGGATGGCGTCCGTCGGCGGTCCGGGTTTCGTCTATCCCGAACATCCTCTTGAAGAAAGGCCCTTCGCGCGGCTTGCCCGACGGACGTTTTTGGCTATAATCGCGGGCACTCCAAAAATTCCGTGCGAGGTATGTGCCGATGATTCGCTGTCCCAACTGCGGCACCGACAATCTGGATGGTTCCGAGTATTGTGACGAGTGCGGGTCGAGACTCCCGGTTGCGCAGCCGCCGGCCGCCTTCGCCCAGGCCCCCGCTCCTCCGGCCCAGCCCGTTCAACCGATTCCCGCGGCGATGCCGCAGGGTGGCGGATACGGCTACTCACCGGGTCGGATGGAAGCGTCTCCGCCGCCGCCCGTCGCGCCGATGAAGGCGCCACCTGCGCCGCCGCCCGCGCCGGCTTCATCCATGTCGGTCAATTATGACCATCCGCAAACCCCGCCGATGCCGGCGGCTCAGGCCCCCGCAATGAAAACCGAATACGTCGGAACGGCTTCTCCCACCAGCGCCTTTGTTTCGGGAAACAAGCCAGGTGAAACGCCCGCGGCCCCGGCGGTTCGTCGGGCCAAACTGATCATCCAGCGGGGCGGAACGGTCGGAAAAGAGTTTCCGCTCACCGAAACCGAGTCGAATATCGGGCGCTGGGACGCCGATGGCGGCATTTTCCCGGATGTTGACCTCGACCAGGACGACCCGGAAGCGAAAGTATCGCGCCGACACGCCCGCATCGTCTGCCAGGAAGGTCAGTATCTGCTCGAGGACCTGGGAAGCACCAACGGGACCTTCGTCAATCGCGGGCGTCGCCTGCTTCCGGGCAATCGCCATCCGCTCAACGACGGCGACGAAGTGATTGTCGGGAAAACGTTTCTGAAGTTCATGTATATTTCGTGACGGTTCGCCACGCTGCGACCGAAGCCTGGGATTCAAGGAAATTCCGCACCATAGGATTGGTTGGAACCGAAGATGGCGAATCAAAAACAACTCGCGCCGGATACACTGCTGGCTGATCGCTACCAGATAGTCAAGCGGGTCGGCGGCGGTGGCATGGGGAGCGTCTATCTCGCGTACGACACGAAGTTCGGGATCACGGCGAAAACGCAACGCGCCGTGAAGGAAATGTTCGACGTCTTTTCCGATGAAGTGCAGCGGAAAAAGGCGATCGACGATTTCAAACGCGAGGGACAGCTCCTCGCCAGCCTCGAACACCCTTCAATTCCGACGGTTTACGATTATTTCATCAACGACGGGAAATACTACCTTGTGATGAAGTACATCCCCGGCGGCGATCTTTCCAACAAGCTCAAGAAGAGCGCCTCCGGATTTATCGAGGAACGGTCGGTCGCCGAATGGGCGATTCAGGTCTGCGACGTCCTCGACTACATCCACAACCAGGATCCGCCGATCATCTACCGCGACCTCAAGCCCGCGAACCTGATGATCGACGACACCAAGACCCCGACCCGGATCATGCTCGTCGACTTCGGCATCGCCCGCTTCGTCGCCCCGACGCAGAAGGGCGTCACGGCGATCGGGACAATGGGTTATGCCCCGC
>JAAFHI010000515.1 GCA_013298335.1 Actinomycetota bacterium | reverse complement strand
CCTGAGATTCAGTCTTGGGAGTCTTGAGGGTCTTGAGGGTCTGGGGAGTCAATACAATTATGTTTTTGACTCCCCAGACCCCCGAGACTCTCAAGACTCCCAAGACTTTTTATTGATGGAGTCCACACTCGGTTTTCGCGGTCCCGCGCCAGCGCCCGGCGCGGGGGTCCTCTCCGATTTGGACGGGAGTGGTGCAGGGCAGACATCCGACCGACGGATAGCCGCGATCATGCAGCGGGTTATAGGGCACATCGTTTTCGACGATGAAGTTCCAGACATCCTTTGAGGTCCAGCGCGCGAGCGGGTTGATCTTCACGATGCCGAACTTCACATCGCGCTCGACCACGCCCGCGTTGGCGCGCGCGGGCGACTGGTCGCGTCGGATGGCAGTAATCCAGGCATCGAGGCCGGTCACCATCTCGCGCAGTGGTTCGACCTTGCGGATACGGCAGCATTCGTCGGGCCGTGTTTCCCAGAGTTTTTCACCCAAGTGTGCGGCCTGTTCATCAAGTGTCAGTTTTGCCGCGCGACGTTCGAAACGAATGCCGTAGCGGGTTTCGAGCCGGTCCTTCAATTCGTAGGTCTCGGGAAACAGGACGTCGGTGTCGAGATAGAACATGCGAGCCGTCGGCGCGACACCGGCCAGCAGATGCACCAGCGCGCAGCCTTCCGCGCCGAAACCGGTTGCGAGCGCGACGCCGTTTCCGAAGGTTTCGACCGCCCACCCCAGAACTTCTTCAGGCGGGGCGGATTCGAAACGGTTTCGCAGGACCTCGATTTCGGAATCGTTCATGAGATTTTTTTGAACAGCGGACGCACTCATCGGGCGCAACTCCTTACCAACCAGCCGCGCTCGCCAGCGCGGGCGTTTCGATCTTTGCTTCCAGCCGGGCTTCGAACCAGGCCAGCCGGTCGCGCAGGGTCACGACATCGCCCACGACGATGACCGACGGCGCGCGAACCCCACGTCGCGCAACCTCGTCGGCCAGCGTCGCAAGCGTCCCGACAACGACCTGCTGATCTTCGAACGTTCCCCAGCGAATGACCGCCGCCGGGGTTTCCGGCGAACGCCCTGCCCGGATGAAGTCGGCGGTAATTGCCGGTATGTGAGACGCCCCCATCAGCACGACCACCGTGTCGGCCCCGGCAACCTTTCCGATGCGGTCCGAATGAAACTCGCCGTCACCCGCCCGGACGCCTGAAACAACCGCGAACGACGAAGCGTGATCGCGATGGGTCAGCGGAATTCCCGCGTAGGCCGGCGCGGCCACCGCCGAACTCACGCCCGGCACGATTTCAAAAGGGATACCGGCATCGCGCAGGGCCTCGGCCTCTTCCGCGCCGCGCCCGAAAATGAACGGGTCGCCGCCCTTCAAACGGACGACGGATTCGCCCCGCGCGGCCCGCGTGACCAGAATGTCGTTGATCTCGGACTGCGGCGTCTGACGCCCCCCGCCGACCTTGCCGACATAGATTTTTTCGGCGTTGGGGCGTACGTAATCAAGCAGCTCCTCATTCACGAGGTAGTCATACACCACGACGTCGCACCGCCGGAGCGCGTCGCAGGCTTTGACGGTGAGCAGCCCCGGATCGCCCGGTCCCGCGCCAACCAGAAGCACTTTTCCCGGCCCGCGCTGCGAAAGGCGAAAGGGGTTGTCACGGCGACGAGCTTCGCGAACCCGCTCGATGCAGGCGTCAATGACGTAATCGTGTCCCGACAAGGGTTCGGCGATGCGGAAGGTCACGCCCTCGAATTCATCCGCCGCCGCGCGGACGTCCACCGGCAGGTCGCCCCGCGTGTGGCGTCCGGGCGAGAGGAAGTAGGGCAGCACCGTGATGCGCCGAGCGCCGCGTGCGTACAAATTCGCAAAGCCCTCGCGGATCGTGGGCGAGGTGATTTCAAGAAACGCCGCCTCGACCATCGCGAAATCGCCGCGTTCGCCGATGCGGCGTGCCGCCGCGCGGACATCGTCGTTGGCTTCCTCACGGCGACTGCCGTGCCCGACCACCAGAATTCCCGTTCGTTCGTTGAGATTCATCAAAGTACCAACCCGCCCCTCCCATACGGTCGGGGTTTCATACCGTCCGTTAAAAAACGTTGAGGGCCGCGACATCGTGGCGGGCGATGAAGTTTTGAAAGCTTTCGCCCACGCCGTTCCGATGATCGAGATAGGTCCGCACCACGCGCTCGACGTAGTGTTTCGCCTCTTCAACCGGAATCTTCACGTCGAGTTCGCGTCCGAACGTGTGTCCATTGCCGAGATGCCCGCCAAGAAACACGCGGAACGCATCGCGCTTGCCCTGCGGCGACTGAAGTACGTCCCCGACCAGCCCGATGTCGCAGACCTGATAGTGCGCGCAACTGTTCGGGCAGCCGGTCACGCTGATGCGCAACGGCACAGTAAATTCGGGCAGCGCGGCCTCAAGATGTTCGATGATGTCGGCGGCGCGCGATTTCGTTTCAACCACGGCCAGCTTGCAGAACT
This sequence comes from Actinomycetota bacterium, assembly GCA_013298335.1. Taxonomy (GTDB): domain Bacteria; phylum Acidobacteriota; class Blastocatellia; order Chloracidobacteriales; family Chloracidobacteriaceae; genus JAAFHI01. Next base: position 1,430 of record JAAFHI010000515.1, on the reverse strand, counting down.
GCCTCCCCGTGCAGGCGAGCGTGCCCGTGCGGAACGCCGACGCCTCGACGTGCAGGTCGAGTGTCCGCAAAGCCTCCGCGAGCGGCAGGCAGTTGCGCTCGGGAACGTTCAAAAAGATGAGATTCTGCGTGGGCGTGAGGCGGATCGTGCCGTCGCCGTACTGCCGGGCGAGGTCCGCCACCGCAATCATCTGATCGCCGTTGAGGACGCCGCGTTTCGTCGCCGCGCCGACGTAAAACAGGCCCGGCGTCTTCTGCGGAAAAATGCCGACGTGGGCGCGGTCAGCGGTGACCGGCATGTCGGGCGTGTCGCCGTCGGTCAGCCTCCGGCCAAGCCGTGTTTCAAGCTCGGCGCGGAATTTCTGCGCCCCCCAATCGATAAGAATGAACTTGAGCCGCGCCTTGTGACGCGATTCCCGATTGCCGTGGTCACGGAAAATCGCCGCGATGTGACTCGACACTTCGACCGCTTCATCAGGCCGAATGTGAACACCCAGCCGCTCGGCAAAATGCTCCTTCGAACCCAGACCGCCGCCAACCCACAGATCGTAGGCCACTTCACCATCCGGACGCCGGACGCCGACCAGCCCGATGTCGTTGATTTCATGCCCCGTGCAGTAACTCGAACAGCCCGACACGGTGATCTTGAATTTTCGCGGCAGGTTCGAGAACTCGCGGTTGTCGAGAAAATGATTGTGGATGTCCCACGCGGTCGGCTCGCCGTCGATGAGTTCATCGGCGGCAAGGCCCGCCACCGGGCAGCCCGTCACGTTGCGCGTGATGTCGCCGCACGCGCCCGAGGTTGTGATGCCGACTTCGGCCAGTTCACGAAAGATGGCCGGGGCATCCTCGATGCGGATGTAGTGAAACTGAATTCCCTGACGGGTCGTCACGTCGCCGGTATTTCGCCCGTACCGCTGTGAAATCCGACCGAGCGTTTCAAGCTGTCGCGCTGCGAGCGTGCCGTTGGTGATTTTGACGCGCAGCATGAAGAAGCCGTCTTCCTGCGGACGCTGCGTATACAGGCCGTACCATCGAAGACGAACGTTGAGGTCATCCTCGGAAATCGCGCCGAATCCCTCGCGGGCATAGCGCTCAAGGTCGCCGAGAACGTCAAGCGGATCCTTTTCCCGCTTGATGCGTTCGTTTTTGTGCTCTCTCTTGGCAATCGTCATGGTCGTTGGTTACTCCGTCTCGGTCACCGGGCAGGCGAGGCTCAGATCGTTTTTTTCAGGCAGGGCGTGGCGACCGAACGGGATGAACATCCACATCCGTTCGTGAAGGTAGAAAATGCCGATTTTGGAGATGAATTCGCCGACGCCGACACCGACGGCCAGCCAGCCCCTGTTCGTGAGTCCGAAGACGATTCCGCCGGTTACCGTGGACGCAAAGACCCGATAACTGACGGCTTTCAGGAAACTGCGAAGATTG
>JAAFHI010000511.1 GCA_013298335.1 Actinomycetota bacterium | reverse complement strand
ACGCGGCCCTTCGCGTTCGCCCTTTCCCTTTCTCCCGGAAGGCTCTCGCATGACCGCTTCCGCCCGACGCGCCGAAATCGCCGACTCGGTTTTCCCGCCGCTCAACGCGCGTCGGTTTGCATCGTTGCAGGCAACCCCGACCCATCCGTGGTCGGACGCGGAGTTTCTTGCGTTCTGTAGCGAAAACGAGGGCTGGCGCATCGAGCAGAATTCCGATGGGGAGATTGAAATGCTTCCGCCGGTCGGAGGCGTCTCCGGCTATCGAATCGTCTGTATCGCGGTGCGGCTTTCGGTATGGGCGGCGGCGCATCGGCAGGGATTGGCTTTTGGTTCCTGTACTTTGTTCAAACTTCCAAACGGCGCGAAACGGTCACCGAACGCCGCCTGGGTATTGCAAACCCGTCTTGACGCCCTGACCGATGATGAATGCGACGGCCCGTTGCCGCTCTGCCCCGACTTCGTGATTGAACTTCGCTCGAAAACCGATTCCCTGAAGTCCCTGAACGCCAAGATGCGCGAATACATCGCGAACGGCGCGCGGCTCGGGTGGCTGATCGACCCGACCAGACGCACGGTTCACATCTACCGTCCGGACCGCGAACCGGAGGTCATCGTCGAACCGAAAAAGATTTACGGCAAGCCCGAACTGCCGGGCTTCGCGCTCGACGCGGACACGATGTTCGCATCGCTGAAACGACGGTAATCCGTCACGGCTTTATCTTCCCTAATCCCCGGAATGCCATGCTCAACGACGCCATCGCCTACTACAACGAACTGCTCAACGCTTCTCCCGAATCGCTCGCGGAAGCGCGGGATTTCATCTCGTCGCGGATCGAATCCGAAAAGATGATTTTCGGCGGACGCCCGCTTTCCCCCTATCTGCGCCCCCATTTCGTGACGGCGACACAGTGGAAGTATCTGTGCGAGGAATGCGCGAAAATCTGGGAGTGCGTCGAGGTGGTCGGACGCGCGGCGATGACGCAGCGGCGGCTCTACGACGACCTCGGCATCACGCCGGGCGAGGCCGAACTGATTGAAATCGATCCCGGCTATTCGGGCATTTCGATTACGTCGCGGCTCGATTCGTTCCTGACCGACAAATCGTTCGCGTTCGTCGAGCTCAACGCCGAAAACCCGGCGGGGATTTCCTACTGCGAAGTCATGGCGCGGGTCTATATGGAAATGCCGCTGATGAAGAAGTTCATCGAGAAATATCCGGTGACGCCGCTCTACGCGCGCAACCTGATGCTCGACACGCTGCTCAAGGCGTACAAGGAATGGAGCGGCGGCGGTGAAAAACCACGCATCGCCATCGTGGACTGGGAAGGACTGCCGACGCAGTGCGAGTTCGAGCAGTTCAAGGAGTATTTCAATCGCGAAGGCTTCGAGTGCGAAATCCTCGCGCCGGAAAAGCTCGACTACACCGACGGGAAACTGCGCGGCGGCGACTTCGAAATCGACCTCGTCTACCGGCGCGTGCTGACCAACGACATTCTCGAAAAACCCGCCGAGTGCAAGGCGCTCATCGACGCCTACCGCAACCACGACGTCTGCGTCGTCAACGGTTTCCGGACGAAGTTCGTCCACAAGAAAATGTTCTTCGGCGTGCTGACCGACGAAAAGAACGCGCACTTCTTCACCGACGCGCAGCGCGAGGCCATCCGGGCGCACATCCCGTGGACGCGCCGCACCGCCGACGTAAAGACGACCTACAACGGCACGGAAATCGACCTGCTCGCCTTCTGCCGCGAAAACCGCGACCGGCTGGTGCTCAAGCCCAACGACGAATACGGCGGCAAGGGCATCTTCATCGGCTGGGAATCGAGCGCCTCCGAGTGGGACGACGCGATCCAGGTCGCGCTCGGCAGCGACTATCTCGTGCAGGAGAAAGTCGTGACCGCACACGAGGTCTTCCCGCACTTCACGCCCGAGGGCGAAGTGACCTTCATCGAACAGCTCGTGGACCTCGATCCGCTGCTCTTTTTCGGCAAGGTCGGCGGGGCGTTCACGCGGCTGTCGAGCACGGCGCTCTGCAACGTCACCTCCGGCGGCGGAATGGTGCCGACGTTTGTGCTGAACGACTGACGAGAGGAATTTCCCCGTGGTACCAGTCTTCTTGCTGAACCTCGTTCACACGTTGGCCCTCGACATCCCGGCCCGCAGCCTCGGCACTGAAAACGGGCGCATGATCGGACGCATCATCGGGTTCATCATCGGCGGGCTGGTGGCCTTCACCGTATTGCGGTTGCTGTCGAAGCGGAAGAAGTAGAAAAAGGCGGGCAAATCGCATGCAGGCCCAGGCAAAACAAAAATGTACGCCCGAAGAATATCTCGCCCTTGAACGCGCGGCTGAGTTTCGTAGCGAGTACCACGGCGGCGAAATCTTCGCGATGGCCGGAGCGAGCCGCCGCCATAACCAGATTACCCGGAATCTGGGCGGCCTCTTTTTCAACGGACTGAAGGGAACGGCCTGCGAACACTACATTTCAGACATGCGGCTGAAGGTTGAAGAAGTCGGTTTGTATACCTATCCCGATCTCGCGGTCGCTTGTGAACCTCAATATTTTGAAGATGAAGGCAAGGAAACGCTTTTGAATCCGACGCTCATCATCGAAGTACTCTCTCAATCAGCCAAAAATAATGACGCACGGGGCAACACGTTCGAGAACTACCGCAGGATCGGCTCATTGCAGGAATGCCTTTTCATCGCGCAACAGTCGCCGCACGTCCAACAGCACTTCATCAATACCGAAGGACGATGGGAAATGATCGAAACGCGCACTCTCGATGATTGCATCGAATTGAAGTCTGTCCCGGTCACGCTCGCGTTGAAGGATGTCTACGAACGCGTCGAATTCGACGGCCCGACGCTTCGCCAAGTCTGAATCTCCAAAGGAACGATTTTCATCCCGCTCTGATTTTTTTTGGCCGTCGGCTCGCCAAGTCACCCCAACCACCGCCGCAACGGCCCGACTGATTCCATTCAACCTGTCCGGAGAAAACCAATGGCCCAGGAATTTACCATCGGCATCGAAGAAGAATTTCAGATTATCGACCCGAAGACCCGCGAACTGCGCTCCCGCGTCGCGGAGATTCTCGAAGAGGGAATGATGCTCCTCGGCGAGCAGCTCAAGCCCGAAATGCACCAGTCGATGATCGAAGTCGGCACCGGCATCTGCAAGAACGTGCAGGAAGCCCGCGCCGACGTGACCAAACTGCGGCGTACGCTGGCAATGCTCGCCAAGAAAAAAGACCTGATGATCGTGGCCGCGTCCACGCACCCCTTCTCGCACTGGAAGGATCAGGACATCACGCCCAACGAACGCTATTACCAGCTCATCGAGGAAATGCAGCAACTGGCGCGGGCGCTCTCGATCTACGGCCTGCACGTCCACGTCGGCGTCGAAAGCCGCGAGGACGCCATCCATATCATGAACGCGGCCCGCTACTTCCTGCCGCACGTGCTCGCGCTCTCGACGAGTTCACCGTTCTGGATTGGCCGCAACACGGGCCTCAAGTCGTACCGCTCGGAAGTCTTCAAACAGTTTCCGCGTACCGACATTCCCGACTACTACAGTTCGGCGGGCGAGTTCGACAACTACGTCAAACTCCTCGTCAAGACGGGCTGCATCAACGACGGAAAGAAAATCTGGTGGGACGTCCGTCCGCACCCGCACTTCCCGACCCTCGAATTCCGCATCTGCGACCTGCCGTCGCGGGTGGACGAAGTCATCTGCATCGCGGCCATCTTCCAGGCCATCGTCTGCAAGCTCTACAAACTGCTCAAGCAGAACATGGGCTTCCGGCTCTATCGGCGGGCGCTGATTCAGGAAAACAAGTGGCGCGCGGTGCGCTACGGCCTCGACGGCAAGCTCATTGACTTCGGCAAACAGTGCGAAGTCCCGGTCAAGGACCTGATTCTCGAACTGCTC
>JAAFHI010000694.1 GCA_013298335.1 Actinomycetota bacterium | reverse complement strand
GTTGAGCCGCCGCCGTCCGCCCTGCCCTCAAGGACAGGGCTATCGAATTTCAAGCCCCGTGAACGGGGCTAAAGCGTTGAAAGGACAGGGATTGAGCCTCGTTTACGAGGCTTTTTGTGAATAGCCCTGTCCTTGAGGGCAGGGCGAACGGCAGCCGCGCCAAGTCCGAAAGCCGGTACCGCTTGAATCACATATATAGAGGATCGCGCGCGCGTACGATGAACGATTCTTCAAAGTTTCGGAAATCGAACCGGTTTTCGGGAACGTTTCGTCCGAAAGAAAAAGGGCGGCGAAATGACTCGCCGCCCGTGAAGGAAATCAGTCGGACCGGTTATCTGCTGAAGGGAAGCGTCGGATCGCCGAACAGGATGAACGACCGGCGGACGTTCGGGTCGTTCGTCACGGATTTCGCCTGCCGGACGGCATCGCCGAACCGGACCGTCCCCGTTCCGCCGAACAGCGTCAGCGTCAGCGCGCGGTTCATGGTTGCCTGATCCGGACTCAGCGTGAGCGACGACGACGCCCAGACCAACACCGCCCCACGACCCTCGGCCTGAACGAGCGCCTTTCCGAGCGGTTGACCGTAGAGGTCGAAGAATCCGTTCAGACAGGCCATCGACACCACGACGCTGGGCCGTCCCGTGTTGGTCAGGTTCGCGACGTCGCTGGTGGTGAACACGCTTTCCGCCGCCCAGTTGCCGACCGAACCGTGGCCGGAGTAGTTCACGAATCCTTTGCCCGAATTGAGCGCGGCAAGAATGTTCGTTCGGGCCGCGTCGCCGCCGAGTTGTCCGATGCGTACCGAAGTGGCGGTGAAGTTCGCCGGAAGACCCGCCGTCACCGAGGTTGCGGCGGTTTCAAAGTCGCCGCCGTCGTCGTTGTTGTCGGCGACGATGAGCGCTTCCCGCTGCCAGTTCTGGCCGGTGCCCTGATCGTAAGCGAGGATCTTGTCCACCATTGCCGACAGGTCGGACTGGGTTCGCGCGGGCAGGCGACCGATGGCGACCGAACTGACGCCCGAATCGTCGAAGTCGCCGAACCAGTCGTCGGAGGCGGTTTCAAGCGAGCCGATGCCGAGCAGCCGGGTCGGGACGACATCCTGATTGAAGCCGAGGAAATCGCGCGGGTCGAAGGAGGCATCGCCCGCGAGCAGGGCGTAGCGCACCGGCGTCTGCCAGGTGTGGCTCGCCAGATTCAGGAAGTCCCGGATGGCCTGCGCCGATTTCACGCCGAAACCGAATTCGTCGTAAATGTCGGTCACATCCACCACTTTCACCGCAAGTCCCTGTGATTGACGCAGTTGGACGAGCGGGGCGAGTGCCGGAGCGAGTTCGGGCGTGGTGATGATGACGAAATCGGCGGCGTTGGTGGTCGCCGAAAGCGTCGATGGGGTGTTGGCCGTGATGCTCGGGGCGAGGAAGCGATTTTCAGTGACGGCAATCAGTTGGCGTCCGGTTTGCGTGCCGGTCGGGGCGACGAACGAGGCCGAAAACACTCCCGTTCCATCGCTGTCGCCGCGGACGGCAACCTCGATCGGGCGATTCGGATCGGTCACGTCAAAGACCCGCGCCGGTTGCGAGAAGCCGCGCACGGTCATGGTCTGGCCGCCGCGTCCGCTGAAGGACAGCGCGTTGGACTCCGCCGTGAGCGTCCGGGCGTAGCTGATCCGGATCGCCGCGACGAGGTTTACGTCGCTTGAATTCGCCGACTGGAGGGTGACGACGTTCTGGCCTTCCAGAAGCTGCGACTGCGCCACCGTCGTGCTGAAGGTCGGCTGATCCCGGTTGGCGTAATTGACTTCGCCGATGGTCCGGCCATTCAGTTTCACCGACACCCGATGGTCGTTGAGCGATACGCCCTGGAGCGTTACCGCAATCTGCGCCGGATAGGCCGCGTTGGCGTCGCGATTCCGGAGCGTGATGGCCTGATCGACCGGGCTGTCGCTGACCACGCTTCCGAAGAAGTTGTCGGCGTCGCCGTTCTGAAGGGCGGCGAAGTAGAGGGTGCGGTCCCGGCGTTCGGCCAGGCTCGGGAAATTCGCCACGCCGACCTTGCTTCCGTTCCGCAGGTCGGACGTCTGGATTTGCGGCCCGGCTTCCGTCGAACCGACGAGCCAGTAGGTCTGTTCGCCGGATTGGAGCGTGTCCGCCGCCACGCCGTAAAACTCGACGCTGGTCGGCGTGATTTTGAGCGGTACTTCCTGACCATTGGCATAGAGTCGCGGGTTGGCTTCGGCCACGTTGAGCCCCGCACCGAGCAGGGCGGAACGCGAAACCGACTGCCAGCCGGTCTGCCGGACACCGAGCTTGATGGCCGGGCCAGCCGCCAGTTGCTGCTGGATGCTGCTGGCGTTCGGGGATTTCCCGACCGGCGTCTGAACGGCTTCCGTTTCGGCGAGGTACTTCGCCAGTTCCGACGGATCGGGGGACGGCAGCGCCCGGCTGGTCTGCGCGCCCTGAAGCGAATTGTTCCGACCGAGGAGCGGCGCGTTGCGCAGCGATTCGGGCATCGGTTCGCGGGTGGTTTTGACCCCGTACGGCCCGTTCCAGCGGCTCGTACCGTTCAGGTCGATGTCTTCGAGCCAGTAGGCCCCGGTTCCGGCCCCGCTGTCGCGCCAGGCGTAGCGGTTTCCGGCGGTGAGGGTGGTCCCGGCCATGAGCGCGTTGCCGGCCACCAGCGCCGGAGTCACCAGCATTCGCTTGCCGTTGTTTTCACGCCAGATTCGGAAGCCGAGGTTGTCGGCCTCGAACCCGGTATTCCAGGTCAGTCCGATCTGGCCGTCGCGATACGCCGTGGCCGAGAAATTCATGACCCGGACTTCGGTGACGATGGGCGGAAGGCATTCCGGGCCGGATGAAATGCCGGGAATGCCGGTGAGGGAAATGTTGGTGACATTGCACGTGCCCGCGGTTCCGGCGGTCGCGCCGTAGTTTCCCGGCGTGCTCGTGGCCCCGATGGTCGTCTGTCCCTGGGTGCCGCCGGTCACGTTGGTGGTGATGAAGCCGGAAATGACCGAATTGACGAACACCGCGCCGCCGCCGCCCGCGCCGGGACCGTGAGGGACTCCTTGCGTATCAATGGTTTGGCTCAGGAACGCGGTCCCGCCGTTGCCGCCCCGGGCGTTGATG